>JAAXXJ010000267.1 GCA_013334545.1 Nitrospirota bacterium
GTAGTCGCCCTGGTGGCGGCACGAGACCTGGGTCTCGAGGAAATTGCCGTCGTTGTCGATCTACGCGCTCGCCTGGGCGACGAAGTACTTGTCCTCGTCCATGGCGGACAGGTACTCGATGTCCGTGGTCGCCACGCCGTCGGTCACCTTGCGGTAGGGCGTCTCGAGGAAGCCGTACTCGTTGACGGTGGTGTAGGTGGCCAGGGAGACGATGAGGCCGATGTTCGGACCTTCCGGCGTCTCGATGGGGCAGATCCTGCCGTAGTGGGTCGTGTGCACGTCGCGCACTTCGAAGCCAGCGCGCTCGCGCGTGAGGCCTCCGGGTCCCAGCGCCGATAGCCTGCGTTTGTGCGTGATCTCCGCCAGGGGGTTCGTCTGGTCCATGAACTGGGACAGCTGGCTGGACCCGAAGAACTCCTTGATGGCAGCGATCACCGGCTTGGGGTTGATGATGTCGTGCGGCATGAGGGCATCCACGTCCTGAAGGCTCATGCGCTCCTTGATGGCACGCTCCATGCGGGCAAGGCCAACGCGGATCTGGTTCTCAAGAAGCTCGCCCACAGAGCGGACGCGGCGGTTGCCGAGATGGTCGATATCGTCCACCTCGCCCTTGCCCGTCCGGAGGTTGACAAGATAGCGGATCACCTCCACGACGTCCTGCGCCGTAAGAGTGGTCTTCTCCAGAGGAATGTCAAGGCTCAGTTTCTTGTTGAGCTTCAGCCTCCCGACCGGAGAGAGGTCATAGCGCTTGGGGTTGAAGAACATGCCGGCAAACAGGTTGCGGGCCATGTCGACCGTCGGCGGCTCGCCAGGACGCATCTTGCGGTAGATCTCGAGGAGTGCCTCGTCGGAGGTCTGTACCTTGTCTGCCAGAAGCGTGTCGCGCATGGCCGGGATCACGTGGATGCCGTCCATGTAGATCACTTCCATCTTTTCCACCTTGGTGGCAGCGACACGGGTCAGGAACTGGTCGGAGATCTTCTCGTTGGCCGGCAGGAGCACCTCACCCGTCTCCGGATCGATGACATCCCGCAGAACGACGCGGTCGACGAGCTCTTCGCGGGAGATCGGGACCTCGTTGATCCCCGCAGCCTCCATCTTCTTGATCGCCATCTTGGTGATCTTGGCGCCTTCCTTCACGATCTGCTCGCGGCTCCCCTTGTCGGTGATCGTAGCAGGTGCCTTGTGGCCCGCAAGAACGTCGGACACGTTCCGGGTGAAGCCGTCCTTCTTGATTTTGATGTCCTCGATGGGATAGTACATCCGCAGCAGGTCCTCGTTGGAATAACCGAAGGCCTTAAGCAGGATGGTGGCAGGGATCTTCCGGCGCCGGTCGATCCGGACGTACACGATGTCCTTGACGTCGAATTCGAAGTCAAGCCACGAACCGCGGTAGGGGATGATCCGCGCCGAGTACAAGATCTTGCCGCTGGCATGGGTGCGGCCCTTGTCATGGGTAAAGAACGCGCCCGGCGAGCGGTGGAGCTGGCTCACGACCACGCGTTCGGTGCCGTTCACGATGAACGTGCCGTTCTCGGTCATGAGCGGGAGGTCCCCGACATACACCTCCTGCTCCTTGATGTCCTTGACACGCTTCGTCCCGGCCTGCTCGTCCTTCTCGAAGAAGACGAGGCGGATCTTGATCTTCAGCGGAGCGGCAAAGGTCGCTCCACGCTGCAGGCACTCCCAGAGCGTGTACTTGGGCTCGCCCAGTGAATAGCCAAGGTAGTCCACCATCGCCGTCTCATTGAAGTCGTAGATGGGATAGACGCTTTTAAACGCCGCCTGAAGCCCCATGTCCCTCCGCTTGTCCGATGCGAGGTCCTTCTGCAGGAACGTGTCATACGACCGCTTCTGGATCTCGATGAGATCAGGGATCTCCAGGATCGTGGGGATCCTCGAAAAATCCTTCCGTACCCGAATCATTTCCCGTTTTTCCTTAGACATGTCCGCACCCCTCTGCGAGAAATTACCGTTTCCCGCCGATAACTACCGATAAGACCGTGAATAATGATGAATTGCCGTCACTGCCCCGGCGCCATTTCGCGCCATCCACAAAAACGCAAAAAAGTCCTCTGCCCTCCGGGAGTCCCGGAGGGCAAGGACTTGGTCTGTACTGCCTCAATGAGCCTGCTTACTTGACCTCGACGGTCGCGCCCGCTTCGGTGAGCTTCTTCTTCATGGTCTCGGCCTCTTCCTTCGCAACGCCGGTCTTCACGGGCTTGGGAGCGCCCTCCACCAGGTCCTTTGCCTCCTTGAGGCCAAGGCCGGTAAGCTCGCGGACCACCTTGATCACGTTGATCTTCTGCGCCCCGGCACTCGCCAGGATAACGTCGAACGCAGTCTTCTCTTCGACCGCTGCTGCACCGCCGGCCGCGCCGACGGCCGCAACGGCCACGGGCGCTGCTGCCGAAACGCCCCACTTCTCTTCGAGCATCTTGCTCAGCTCAGCGGCCTCCAGCACGGAAAGGCTGCTCAGTTCGTCAACGATTTTCGCCAGATCTGCCATTTCAGTATATCCTCCTCATTGGTAACCTATGTTTGTTGGAATTCGTCTGTGTAACCGGTTGCCCAAAACCGGGCCGCCGTGCCCTATCCCTTGTCTGCCTTTGCCTTGATGACCCGTGCGATCTGTCCGCCCGGTGCCGCAAGAACACCAACGATCCTTGATGCCGGCGCCTGCAGAAGCCCGACGATCTTGCCGCGAAGCGCATTGAGCGACGGAAGGTTCGCGAGCGCCTTGATGTCGGCCTGCTTGAGCAGTTTGCCTTCGAGCACACCGAACTTGAGCTCGAGCTTCGCCTGAGTCTTGCTGAATTCGAACAGCACTTTGGCCGGAGCGACCACATCGTCGAATCCCAGTGCGATGCCCACCGGGCCTACGAAGTAATCCTTCAGCGGCTCGATGCTTGTTCCTTCCGCTGCCTTCCGCGCCAGGGTGTTCTTCACGACACGGTACTCGACATTCGACTGCCGGAGCTTGGACCGAAGCGCCGTGATCTGCTCCACATTGATCCCGCTGTAGCCGGTGATCACCGCGGTCTTCGCACGGGAAAATTTCTCGTGGAGCTCGTCGATTGCTGCTTTTTTCTCTTCCTTGTTCACTCTGTCCTCCTTTCTTTCAAGAATTCCCGATGACCCTCCCGGGAACCTCAAAAGAAAGCAGCGCTTGGTCGCGTACGTTCTTTTTACCCGGGTCTCGGCAGGCCCCGCTGGGGGATTAAACGAAAGAGTCGCCCATCTCTCTTCCATGCCCGCTGTCTCGGACCGCATCCCTCTTCATGAAACGAGGGCCGACCTTTGGTTCCTGCAACCTCTCAATCCTAAATACGAAATCCTTACGTTTAGGGTTTCGTACTTTGGATTTGTTCTATAATTTTTATCCTAATTATCCCGCGATCTTCTCGACCAACATGGTATCCATCTTGACGCCGGGCCCCATGGTGGTGGAAACCGTGACCGCCCTCAGATACTTACCCTTGCTCGATGACGGCTTGGCCTTGATGATGGACTCCAGCACCGCCCTGGCGTTCTCAATAAGTTTCTGTTCGTCGAACGAGGCCTTTCCCACCGGCACATGAACGATGCCGGCCTTCTCCACCCGGTACTCCACCTTGCCGGCCCGGATCTCCTTGATGGCCTTGGCGACATCGAACGTTACCGTGCCCGTCTTAGGGTTCGGCATCAGGCCGCGGGGTCCCAGCACCTTGCCGAGTTTCCCGACGAGCCCCATGATGTCCGGTGTGGCGACGACCGTGTCAAAGTCCGTCCACCCTTCCTTCTGGATCTTGTCGGCAAGGTCCTCGGCGCCAACATAGTCGGCGCCGGCATCCCTCGCCTCTTTTTCCTTCTCACCCTTGGCGAAGACCAGGACCTTGACCTTCTTGCCGGTGCCGTGAGGAAGTACCACTGTACCGCGCACCATCTGGTCCGCCTGCTTGGGGTCAACGCCGAGGTTCACCGCCAGATCGACGGTCTCATCGAACTTCGTCCGCGCCGTTTTCTTCGCGAGACCGATCGCCTCTTCGACGCTGTAAAGCTTGTTCCGCTCAACCAACGCCGCTGCTGCCTTGAACTTCTTCCCTGCCATGGTTCCTCCTTGCGGTCATAACGGCCGTTGTCGGCCTCCCGCACATTCAACAAAATGGAAATTCTCATTTCGAAAGCCAATAATGAGGATTTCGGGCTTCGAGCGTCTAATATGAATTTAGTCTGCGATTTCCAGCCCCATGCTCTTTGCCGACCCTTCGATCATGCGCATGGCCGATTCGACGCTTGCCGCGTTGAGGTCGGGCATCTTCGTCTGCGCGATCTCCTTGATCTGCGCGCGGGTCACCTTGCCTACCTTGTCCTTGTTCGGCACGCCTGAGCCCTTGATGATGCCGGCAGCCTTCTTCAGGAGCTCTGCTGCCGGCGGGGTCTTCGTAATGAACGTGAAGGACCGGTCCGTGAACACCGTGATGATGACGGGAACGATCGTTTCCCCCATCTTCTGGGTCTTCGCGTTGAACGCTTTGCAAAACTCCATGATATTGACGCCGTGCTGGCCCAGGGCCGGACCGACCGGGGGCGCCGGATTGGCCTTGCCTGCCGGGACCTGCAGTTTGATCTTTGCCGATATCT
>JAAXXJ010000268.1 GCA_013334545.1 Nitrospirota bacterium
GATATGCAAAAAAATTACATGGGCCGAACAATACCCACACAAAACCCGGAAGATCCGAAAAAATATTATTCCCTTGAGGATCGAAGATCCCCTGCAGATTGCTGCAGGGAGTTTCAACAACGATCCATCCAATCAACGGAGGACGTATGGCGGAAGAGAAGAAGGAACCATGGCTCAACTATCTCGCGCTGACGACCGTGATCTTCGCGGTCTGTGATACGCTCTCGACCCTGAAGGGTGGCGGGTTCTCGACCCGGGCGGTGATGTCCCAGTCCCAGGCATCGGACCAGTGGGCCTATTACCAGGCGAAGAGCATCAAGGGATATGTCTATGAACTTCAGAGGGAGAAGTTCGAACTGGACTTGAAGGCCAACAAGGGCCTTTCCCGGCCGCTAGCCGCGGACTATGAAAAACGGATAGGGGCCTATAAGGAGAAAATCGAGCGTTATGAGAAGGAGAAGGAGGAGATCAAGAAAAAGGCCGAGGACCTCGAGAAGCGGCGCGATGATTCGCAGCAGCATTCCGGGGCCTTCGGCTTGGCGGCCATGTTCCTGCAGATCGCGATCCTGCTCTCTTCGATCGCGGCCCTCATGAAGCAGAAGCTGTTCTGGTTCATCGGCATGGGCGCGGGCTGCTTCGGCCTGCTGTACTTCTTCAACGGGTTTTTCCTGTTCATGAAGTGATCCCTGGCCTCATCGCCGGGAGCCGGGAGCGAGCGCAGTCCCTGCAGCCTGTTGCGGGGAGCATCGGCACGGGAATGGCGGTCATCTGACCGCCTTTTCCGTTTTTCGGGCCCGGGCAAGGTCTGTGTGTAGTTCCATCCGATTCTGGTATATAATATAAATATATGTTTAATGCCGCGGCCGTCTCCGGGATGGCTATAGTTCGATGATGGAGGAGGAGTTTGCATGAAGCAGAGCCCATGGCAGGTAACCCTGGCGATCGCGCTCATGGCGGCCGCGTCGCTGCTCTATTACCTCCAGATCGCCATCTTCCATGCAGAGCGGGATACGTTCTTCTACCTCTTCCAGGACCTTGCCTTTGTCCCCATCCAGGTCCTGCTCGTGACCTTCATCGTCGACCGGTTTCTGCGCATCCGCGAGCGGATGGCTCTGCTGAAGAAGCTGAACATGGTCATCGGAGCGTTCTTCAGCGAGGTGGGCACGAAGCTGCTGAAATATTTTGTCGTCTATGATATCGATGCCGCATCGCTCGGCGCAAAGCTCATCGTCACCGGGGCGTGGACGGATGCACAGTTCGACGGCGCGATCCAGGACCTGAAGGCACACCGCGTCGCCATGGACTGCACACGGGGCGACCTGGCCGAGCTCAAACAGTTCATGACCGCACGCCGGGGCTTTCTGCTCCGTCTTCTCGAGAACCAGAATCTCCTCGAACACGAGACCTTCACCGAGCTCCTGTGGGCGGTGTTCCATCTCATGGAAGAACTGGATTCGCGCGCGGACGTCCGGGAGCTGCCGCGGCCGGACTGCGAGCATATCGCCGGGGACATCAAGCGCGCCTATGTGATCCTGCTGATCGAATGGCTGTCCTATATGCGGCATCTCAAGAACGAGTATCCCTATCTGTTCTCGCTGGCGGTCAGGACCAATCCTTTCGATCCAAGGGCCTCGGTCGAGGTGACGTAGTCCAGGGGAAGGAGCGTGCCACGATGCAGGTGATGGAGTTTCTCCAGCGTCAGTCAAAGCGATGCATCGTGTCGGCCGGGATCGTTCAGGTCCTTGTTCTCGGGGCCATCGACTATGTTACGGGTTCTGACTTTTCCTTCGTGGTGTTCTATCTTTTCCCTGTTTTTCTCGTCACCTGGTTCGCGGGCAAACAAGCGGGCATCGCCATCTCACTGATGAGCGGCATTGCCTGGTTCGTGGCCGACGCGTTCACCATGCCGGGCGCCTTCCGTTCCGTAACCCTCTATCTCAATTTCGTGACCAAACTCGGTTTCTTCCTGGTCGTGAACTTCACGATCTCGTCACTGAAGGTTTCATTGGAGCGGGAGCGGGAGATGGCGAGGACGGACTACTTGACCCAGGTGGCAAACTCCCGCTATTTTGCCGAGATCGCGTCCAACGAAATCAGGCGGGCTGGCAGGTACCTTCATCCTTTCACGGTCGCCTATCTCGATATCGACGATTTCAAATCGGTGAACGACCGGTGGGGGCACAGCACGGGCGACCAACTTCTCGCGCTGGTCGCGGACACGATCAGGAGCAATATTCGCGCCACGGACTCGATCGCCAGGCTCGGAGGGGACGAATTCGCGCTCTTGCTGCCGGAGACCGGCTATGACGCGGCCTCCGTGGTCATACAGAAGGTCCACCAGAGCCTGCAGGCCGCCATGGGCAGGAAGCGATGGCCGGTGACGTTCAGCATCGGCGTCGTGACCTTCCGCACACCGCCGGACTCTGTGGACGGCATGATCAGGGTCGCGGACATGTTCATGTATTCCGTGAAGCACTCGGGGAAGAACAGGATCCAGCACCAGGAGATCGAGTACCAGGCAGCGTGATCATGCCGCCTGGTACCCGATGTTCGTTAGGCGGCGGGCGCGGCGGGCTACGCGGACCGGTCTGGTAGAACAACCGGCCCCGTTTGTGCTAGTTCTTGAAGATTACCGGATAACCCTTCGACAAGGTGTCCATGCTTTTTTGTACGAACGCTGTTGCTGTGCGCGCTTTCACGATAATGACCAGTACCTCGCCGACCGGGTGTCTGACGCCTGTAGACGGGTTCGGTTGGCTCATCACGATGAACCGGTCTCCGGGGGCAACGCCGTCCTCTTTTCCTTTATCCAGATAGACAATGTCCGATTGTCCGCTGATGGACTTCCGGTCCGGCACCTCGAGGATGCAGCCGGTGAGGTTCTTTGCCTCTGTTTTCTGCTTGGACGGGTAGATCAGCGTCGGCTCCTGGTAGGGGGCAAGCATGTTCCCTCTCATGGCGGCATCGAAGGAGAGCGTGATCCGGGCTCTATAGACGCCCTGTTCCTTTATACCCGTGACCTTCGCGACCCCGTTGACCTTGTAGAGCTTTCCGTAGTCGCGGTGGGTGATCGGGTGTTTCACCTTGCGGACCTCCTCGAAGATCAGGAACCGGTCCCCAATGTTGACCGCTTCACGGGAGCGGACAACGATGTAAACTTCATAGTCAGCCCCGATGATGTTGCTAACCTCGCCCTTCCGGGAAGGGTCTACAACGGCGTCCCGCAGGTAGTCCTGGCTGGACTCCTCGCTGACGAATCCCGCGCTGAGCATGGCATACTTGTCAATGACCGGCGTGGCGGCCTCTTCGGGAACAATGAGCTTGCTGCCTCTGGCCAGAGCCTCCGGTTCGGCAGACTCGGCCGGTTTTTGCCGGAAGAAAGACGGGATTCCCGTCTCTTCCAGCGGAGCGGCGGCCGCCGGCTTCTCCACGGCCTTTTCCTGGACGATCGTTTCCTGGACAGGTGCCGCCTCCTCCGGTGCGCTCATTGCCCGTTCTATTGGCGCGAGGCTCGGGATGACCAGGGCAGTGCCCGGATAGATAAGGTCGGGGTCGCTGATGGACGGGTTCGATTTCCAGATGAGCGGCCAGAGGAAGGGGTCGCGATAGAAAGCATTCGCAATGTCCCAGAGCGTATCGCCCTGCCGGATCTCGTATCGTCCTGTTTGCTCAGCAGCTGGCGACTGCGTTCCCGCGGCGGCCGGTTCCTGGGGAGGCGCCGGTGTGACAGCTGCCGGCTCCTGGAGCCACGCTGTCGCGGGGAGGAGCGTGATGACAAGAAGGATAAGAGCGCTCCGTATTGCTCGGACTGACGGGTTCGACCTGCTGGTCATGGTACCTGCCTCCTTACGGCTGGCTTTTACTGCGGTTTTTTGCTTTTTCTTCGCCTGTTATTTCGCCGGTCTCTTCTCCGGCGCGACCTGCTGTATGGATGTGGGTTTTGAGATGCTCGTGGGCGCCGGCGGGGGAGCGGTGCATTGTTCTTCCAGCGGCTTGACCTTGGCGGTGAGCGCTTGAACGATGGCAGATCGATCGTCCGCTTATCTCCGGATGTCGTTCCGGTCCCTCTGAAGTTCGAGCGATTGTTTCTGCAGGACTGGGGTCTGTTCTTTGACGGGATCGAGCGACGGGGTGTGTCGCCGGAGCGCACGCAGCAAGCATGAACACGGAAGGCGCCAGCAAGGTTGCTGAAACGCGCTGGGTATCTGTCATCATTCTCCCTTGCCGACCGTCGATATCGGCAGATCTGCATATCATAAATTTCATTAAAGATAGCCGAGAAACCTCTTGTTTGTCAAGAGAAATTCAAAAGCAAGCCTTGCTTTTGAAGGACCTTTTTGGTATATTTCACCTGCCATGAACACCACTGAACGAGAGGGGACCACGGGCCTCAAAAGCATCGTCACCGTGACCGTTCTCCTTCTGCTTTCCGCGTCTGCCATCCTTCTCCAGATCAAGTACCGCGTGTTCGAGGGGCCGCTCTCGGACAATGTTCTTATTCTCATCCTCATCAACGCGAACTTCCTGCTGCTGGCATCGGTCATCTTCCTGATCGGACGGAGCCTCTGGAAGCTTTCCGTGGAGCGAAGGAGCAAGGTCCTCGGCGCAAAATT
>JAAXXJ010000022.1:0-3533 GCA_013334545.1 Nitrospirota bacterium
CGTACCACGAATCGTTCGTGAGGTTGAACATCACCTCCGGTATCCGTTGCTCCGGCCCGCCCTTCATCAGCATGCGCACGTGGCCTGGAAAGATGTCCTCATAGCAGATGTTCACGGAGAGGGCGTAGTTGTTCAACAGGATGGGTGACGCGTTCTCCCCCTTCCAGAACCGGCCGGAATAGGGCGACCAGGAGTAGAACTGCGGGAACACGTCTCCGAAGGGAATGTACTCGCCGAAGGGCACCAGCACGGTCTTGTCATACGTTCCGGCGATGCGGCCGTCCCCATCCACGAGCACGGCGCTGTTGTACATGCGGCGCTCGCCCCGCTCCTGCATCTGAAGGATGGCCCCGAAGAGCAGCGGCGTGCGCAGGTCCCCCAGCAGGCTGGCAGGCAGGACACCCTCGCGCGACGCGAGGTTCATCCCGAGGATGCTCTCCGGCCAGACGATGATGTCGAGCGGTTGCGCCTTTGCCAGTTCCCGGGACATCTCCTGGTGTTCCCGGAGAAAGAGGCCCTGGTCCACGTGCTTGTCGCCCGCCCCGCGGTTCGTCTGGACAACGCCGACGCTCAGCGCGGGCCCGGCTGCGACGCTCCGGTCAACCATGCTGATGCGAACAACGCCATAGACGAGGACGAGAACGAGGACGGCCACAAACACAGCAGCAGGCCGCCAGGGATTCGGCCTCTTGTCACGGACAGCCTCAATCGTCGCGTAAACCGCAGAGTTCACAAAGATGACAAGGAAGGTGACGCCCAGAATGCCCGTGAGGTCGGCGATCTGCGTCACAAGCGAAAGCCTGTACTGGCTTGCGCCGAGGTAGTTCGGAAAGACCTGGGGCAGGAACTTCTCGGCCGCGGTCCAGACCACGGGTGAAACCCAGGCCACGCTCCAGCCAGAATCGCGGCAGATAAGCCTCGTGGCCCATGTCCAGACCGCGAAGACCAGGCCGTTCGCTGCCGCGAGCAGCATCAGCCCGCCGATCGCGAGCCATAGGGGGGCCTCCGCGAACTGCCGCAGCATCGTGACGATCCAGTAGAAGCCGCCCGCGTGACCGACAATGCCCGCGACCCAGCCGAGCAGGAACGCGCGGCCCGGCGTCTGTCCGCTGATCGCCCAGAGGACCGGCACTAGGCAGATCCACTCAAGGAAGAACTGGTCGAAGCCCGCATAGCCGAGGAAGGCTAGCACGCCTCCCGTTGCCGCGGCGAGCCAAGGCAACAGCGGATACATCGGGACCGGGCCCTTCGTTATTGAATGTGTCCTGACCATGACCACGCGACGATATCACGGAACTATGAAAATGTCAAAAAGCTCTGGGAAGATCGTTGTAGCATTTTATGATATGGTAAAATATCAGCAGGCTGACGAAATATCCATGAATTATTGTAGACATCCGCCTCTGCTGGCGGGGAACCGAAGTTTTCAGATCGTTGATCACAACGAAAGGAAACAACCATGAAGTTCGAGCTCTCCACCCAGGAATTCCGCGATGTGATTGACATCCTCCACGTAGCCGACGTCGTCCTGTCCGGGCATCGGCGCGAAGAGGACAGCCGCAGCGGCCGGCACCGGGCCCTCATCCAGAAGCTCTACGCCCTCGCGCAGGGCGAAGGTCTCGACGGGCTGTTCAACTATAACTATAACTCGAGCACGCAGAAATATGTCCCGACGGGTGAGTTCGAAGAAAACACACTTGCCCATGCGGTGATCGATGAGTTCGGGGACCACATATTCTGGGACGAATTGATCTCAAGGCTGTCGGTGCGTGACGCCGCGCTGATGACAGGCGGGATGGAGCACCTGCACACCATGAGCGACAACGATCGACAGCATCTGGAAGGGCCCATCCGACAGCGATATATTGAGGAATTCTCGGCGAATGGTATTGCGAACTTAGAGATCGTAGAGCGGCCCGGTACCGGCTGGGGAACACCGCCCAAGACGTCGGACTGATATTCCGTCTTTCCGGGTCCAACAGCTCATTTTTCGGCTCAACCTTGTTCTCTCCGCTGGTTTCATTCTCGCTGCCGCTGTTCGCTCGCCGGCAAAACGCCCTTACGGTGATTTTTTTCAATGATTACGAAAACGAGAAGAAAGGCTAGAACCGTGATTCGTAGGTTCAAAGGAACTGTTCCACCCACCGGACCATATCGATCTTTTCTTTCGGTGCCCCGTCGATCCGGGCAAGCTGCCGGCCGTTCCGGAACAGGATGAAGGTGGGAGTGGCCATGGTTTCGAATCGCTGCGCAAGGGGAAGCTCTTGCTGGATGTTCACCATAAGGATCTTGAGCCTGCCCGCCTTCCACCGGGCAAGATCGCGCATTACGGGCTCCACCATCTGGCAGTAGCCGCACGTCAAGCTCCAGAATTCAACGAGCAGGAGTTCCCGCCAGTCGTTCATTTCCCGGTCGAAGGTGGCAGTAGTAACATTGATTGGTTCGGCAGGGTAATGCAGGGCGGTCTTGCATTTGCCGCAGATCGGACGGCTCGCGAGCTTGTCCACAGGGATGCGGTTCAGCGTGCCGCAGGATGAACAGCGAATGAGGACGGAAGTGGCCGGCATGTAAAAGGCCTCCTGATCTGAAAGCACAACCCCGCAAAGCAGGCCTGACCTGGAACTGCATGACAAAGGCCCTATCTTCTTTTTCTCTCCGCCGTTGTCATGGGGAGCGACGCGTTCCCCGCCATGCCGTCACAGCGTATTGAGATAGGCTATGATGTCCTCGACCTCATCAGGGGACAGGTAGGCAAAGGACGGCATCCGCCCCAACGGCTGCTTCAGCTGGAACCGGATGCTCTCGGCCGTTGCCGGGTGGCCGCTCACCGGGAGCTTCGCCTTCTTGAGCAGGCCTTCCAGTCCCGGGCCCACAATCGTCCGTGTGCTGTGCGGATCATGACAGGCCGCACAGAAGGATTGGAACAGCCCCCCGCCGCGTTCGATGCTCCGGCGGTCGGTCCTGATCGATCCGCCGTCAGATATGCCGATCTGCTTCACCGCGAGGAACGGCCCGCAGAGCGCATATGCGGCGCTCCGGTCCATGGTCCGGTCTCTGCCGAAGCTGCTCACGGCAAGATAGTACCCGGCCGATATCCCGACGAGTACGAAGGTCAGGACACCGATCGCAGTGCCGAAGATCTTTGCCTGCTCGTAGAAATGCCGGAACCGGCGCAGATAGAGAACCTTGACCGCAAGCAGCGCCGCAATGGCAAGGGCGATCAGGATATGGATCGCTGCCCGGGGGGAAGGCTCGGTCCTGGCGGCTATCGCGAATGCAACACAAAGGTAGGAAACGGCCAGTAAGAGGACGACGAAGACATATCCGGTAACGCGGTGGCGCCGCTTGTGCGCTGCTACCCGGTCAGAATCCGGGGTTTGGTCGAAGACGGCATACATGGCATACATGCCATAGACCGCCGACAGTAGCATCAGTAGGGATAGGGTCGATTTAAGGAAGAAGATCGTCACGATACCGGGTCCGGAACAGATAGGGGCCTCGACACGAATCTATCAGAATGCAGAAGCCCTGTC
>JAAXXJ010000022.1:3543-17167 GCA_013334545.1 Nitrospirota bacterium
CTATGACGTTCCTGTTTCCCCGCCAAACAACTCCACAATTTTCTTTACTAGTGCGGGCAGCGACGGGTCCCGTGCACCCATGAGCAGAACACAGTCTCCTGGTCTCGCATCGGCTCGCAATCTTGCCATGAGCTCTTCGCGATCCTTGATTGCCTGTGCATGAAATGCCACGTTACCGAGGCCGGCGATGATATTGTCCGAGGATATATCCTTTTGCACTGTACCTCCGGCATAATAGATCGGCAGGAGATAGAGCGAGTCATTCTGCCGAAAACACGTTCGAAAGGTTTCGATATATTCGTCCTTCAAAAACCGTGTCGGCCCGAAACCGTGCGGCTGGTACATGGCGATGATGCGCTCCGATAGGCCCCGGCTGGCCTGGACAGCAGCCGCGATCTTTGCCGGATTGTGCGCAAAGTCATCCACCACATTAACCCCCAGCTTTGTCCTGGTCACGGAAAAGCGCCGGGCGACGCCCTCGTAGTTCCTGACCGCGGCGGCAAGGACCGTGTTATCGCATCCAAACTCCTCGCACACACAGAGCGCTGCAGCCAGGTTCTCGAGGTTATGCTCGCCCGGAAGCGGCAGATGATATTCCGAACCATTGCGATAGAGCTTCACCGAGGTCGCTAGAAGTTCTTCCTGGTCCGGCCGCCACGAGGCCGAACCATTCCTGCCGAAGCGGATGTCCGCGGGGAGAGAAAAAAGGAACGGATCATCGGCATTCGAGATCGTCCGACCGGACCGCGAAGCGAGCACTGCGAACATTGCCGTTATCTCGTCCACGCACTTGTGGTCCTTCGAGACGTTCAGAATGACCGACACCTCGGGCCGGTACTTCACAAGCGTGCCGTCGCTCTCATCCGCCTCCACCACCAGGAAATCCGAGCCGCCGCTCCAGGCATTGCCGATCATCCCCTGCTTCTCGAGCCTCCGCAGGCCGGCGCCGCTTATGAGCGACGGAGACTTGTCGCAGGCCGTCAGGAACTCGAAGATCATCGCGGTCACCGTGGACTTGCCGCTGGTGCCGGCGACCGCAATGGTCTTCTTTGTCTCGATGATCGCGCTCAGCAGATCAGAGCGATGGACAATAGGAAGGCCGCGGGCGCTCGCGGCAGCGATGTCGGGGTTCGATTCTTCTATTGCAGTCGAGATGCAGACCACATCGGTATCCCCATTGACACCGGAGCCGTCCTGGGGAGCGATGGTACAGCCGAGCCCTTCAAGCGATCGCCGGATGGCGGCAGTATCCTCGCTTGTATGAAACCGGTCGGAGCCCGAGACCGCGATACCCTGGAAGCGCAGGTACTGAGCCAGCGCGCTCATGCCGCTGCCGAAGATGCCGGCGAAATGGACGCTGCGGCATCGGTGTTCGTTGACAAGGAGGGCCGGAGGTTCGATGTAGACGAGCGTGCCTTCCTTGACCGTATCGAACAGCCGGATCACGTCAAGATTTCGCATGCAGACGCACCCGTGCGACAGGGGCGTGCCGATCAGGTCCTCCCGGCCGGTGCCGTGGATATAAATGTAGCGTTCATAGGAGTCCACGCCCGGCCCCTTGTTGACCCCCTCCTCGATGCCTTCGAGCCTCAGAATACGGGTCAGGATGAGATTGTCCCCGTTCTGGCTGTGGTCCCAGTGTTCGCCTGTGTCCTCACGGTCCCGGAATACGCGGCCGGGCGGAGAGCCGGCTCCGAACTTCTCCCTGATCCGGTGCACACCGAGCGGCGTTTTGAGAGAGTTTTCCCGGTTGCCATTGCCGAAGCGGGAGGTGGAGCAGATGTATCGCTCCACGATGGTGTCATCCAAGCAGACAAGGAGCGTTTGCATCTCGATGGACACAACGACGTACTGATCATGCGGATCGGACAGATGCTTCTGCAGTGTTGTATAGATGCGGCGCAAATGTGATGTATCCATGGCAGAGAGGTGATGTAAGGCCCTGAGCTGCTCTCGCAGGAAACATACTGTATTCTAGTCCAAACGACAAGAGAAAAATCTTGGATCCGGCGCGTTCAGCCGTCTTTGAAAAAAGAAAAAACCGGAAAGCTAAATGCTTTCCGGCCTTGGGTCTTCCCGACGCTGATGCTTCCTTATTTTGTACCTCCTCCCAGATCTCCGTGCGTCGATTGAGCTCTCTGCAGCATGCTGCGGGGAAAGCTCTCGCTCCTCGATTCAAGCCATCAACCCATTACCTCAGGCCGGACCTTCCTTTATCCCGAGCCGGAGCAACACCCTCTCCGGCCTCCTGGTATACGGAAGAAGGCAATGCTGATTCTGAAGCCTGACTTTCCCCGGCCCCCGGATCCCTCACGGTCTGCTGTGCGCGAAGATCCCGCCGGTGATCAGCGTGGTCTTCGCTCGCAAGCAACCTCATCCATGTGGTTATGGATTCCTCGAGACCGCTGCAGGGGCGGAGCTTGCCGTTGCAAGGCGGCCAGTACCGCAGTGCCCTTTCATCCTTTTCAGAAAGGGACAATAACCGGATTCCCGCTCGATACAGCTCGCCCTGTTTTCTGCTCCATAGAAGGATCCCGCCCCGGTGGTCTCCAACGCTGTTATGGAACCAGGTCAAGCCCTGCTCCAGCTGCTCATCGGATTCAATTCCCACACCGCGGTTGCTGATGTCCACAACGCGGACAACGTGATCCGTCCAGTCGAGATGCGTGAACGATAGGATGCCCACGAGACATCGGTGATATGTCGCTATCAGCTGCCGACCTGCTTGTCGATGTTCATCCAAGGAATGGTCACCTCATCAGCCCTGAAAGCCCTGTATCTTAACGAACGCCGACCGAAGAACGGCAAAACGCCGTCCCCGGCAATATAGATGCAAACATTCTTAACTCACATAATATCATAAAATGGGAAATTCTTCCCCTGTCCAGGAGACAAAAATACCCTCTTGTGCAACATTTTGTCTTTACGAGCATGCATCCTGGTGCGTGGATAATCGTCGCGAACAGGTGTTTCCCGCACAGGATGAAAAACGTGCGTCGAAAATATATACTAAGGAGGACGGTACTGTCTTTTGGGAACGCTGTTTCTCCTCTGCTTTCTTCAATTCGCTTGATTAAAAGAAAGAAGGCAACTTTGGAAACAGCATACCAAAGTCATCCCTGCCTAACGTGGTTGTCTGGCCGCGACCGATGTCGGCTAGCCTGCCATGAGCTCATAGGTCTTCCTGCCGAATAGGAGCGTGCCCCCAGCCCTTGCATTCTCCGCGTCAAATGCAGCGATCTCCGCATCCTTGTGGACCCAGCTGATGTCGCTGTTCCTGTCCGCGAAGAAGCCATCCAGCGACAGGTTATTGAAAACAGCCAGTCTGCGCATCAAATCATCCTTCTCAGGTCTTTCCCGTATACCGTGATGAGGCAGCTCAGGAACTTGGCCCCGCCAGGCTCACCTTACTCGGCGATATATCGGGACAGTCCCGCAGGTCCTGTCAGCGGAAGTTCCAGAATGATCTCGATCCTTCCATCCTCCAGTTCCCGCTCACGCACGATGGTGTAGCCTTTCAGAAAGCCCTGGATCCGCTCGGCGCCGGTCCTGCTGCGCATGACGGTCCCGACCGTGCGGCTTCCGTCTACCTTGATCTGCTCGACGGTCCGGAGGAGGTTCCTCTGCGCATCGGCAAGCGCTGCGCGCTGCGTCATGGCCCGGACCGCACCGGCGTTCACACCGTCCTTGGGCGGAGATCCGACACCGGTGGCGCGGACCTTCCCGGCAGCCCAGTCTACGCCGTCGGTGGCGACGATCGGAAGGAGAACGGCGGTCTGCTGCACCCGCTGGTTTTCGGGGATGACGACCGGGGTCATGTCCTCGGCATGTCCCGGTGCAGATGCCCGCACTTCGTACGTGCCCGCCGGAAGTCCCCTGAACTCGTACCTGCCCTCTTGGTCGACGCGGCTGGCTGCGCTCTCCCTCCCCTCATGGATGAGTTTCACCTCGCTGTCCCGTAGCGGAGGGATGATCCTGCCTTCCAGGACCGCCTTGCCGGACCCCGGCATGATCAGGAGCGGCGGCAGCATTGTCGTTGCTCCCGCTTTCACGACAACGTCGTCCAGGCGGATCGGATAGGACGAGACAGGAGATGACACCAGGATCGTATAGGTACCTGCCGCGAGCGGCAGCCGGAATGTGCCCCCCTGCTCCCCGGCGTGCGTCATGGCGATGACTTTGCCTTCCTGGATCGCAAAGACCTGCGCCGTCGCGTCGGTCGGCACGAACGTCCCTTCGACGGCACCCTCTTGGGCGGCACCGCCGGCAACGGATGAAAGAGCCACCAAGATGAGGATCAGCGTGATAGATATTCGCATTGTTCCCTCCCTGAATAATTTAAGTATAACACAGGCCTTACAGGGAGACTGCGCACCGATCTCTCCCCGCGGCACATCGTTGCTGGCCTTAATCCTTTTGTCGGTTTGCAGAATGACTTTAAACAATGGGCAACAAGGATATAGAAAGGATCGCGCGCAGGGATTAGGTGAGGAAAGAGGGGCTTTTCTATTTCCAGACAGCACGTGTTATAATAATAAACACACAGAGCATCTCGCTTGGCAGGGCGGCAATTTGAACCCTTGCCGCGTGGAATGCATGCCCGGGATCACAAGATTCAAGGAGCTGGAACGATCATGACCCGAAGGAAAAAGTGGCTTATCGGAACAAGCGCGGGCCTGTTGCTACTGGCCGTGACAACAAATGCATTCGACTGGAATCTGGCTCGTCCGTATATTGCGCGCCAGGTAACACGTTCGACGGGAAGAAGCTTTGAGATCAAGGGCGACCTGAAGGTGCATCTTTCGCTGTGGCCGCGAGTCATCGCCAACGACATCGTGATGGGCAATGCGGCGTGGGGTAAAGATCCGACCATGGCCCGGATCAAGCGCGTCAATTTCACGATCAGCTTGCCGAAGCTGATGATCGGCCGTCTGTCATTTCCTGAAATATCCTTGTCCGACTTTCATCTGGCGCTCGACGTGCACAAGGACGGTACGCCAAACTGGGTTTTCGGCAAGGCAGCCAAGAAGAGGAAATTCCCCCACATCGATGTACTGTCCATCGATAACGGGACCCTTGTGTTCCGCGATCCAACGAGCAACACTGACCTGTCATTCGTGATCAATACGGGGGCCGTTGCCGAGGGCGGGCCGGATACGATGGTCGAAGTGAAGGGAAAAGGCAAGTTCAGGGGAATGGTCGCCAAGCTCTATGCCAGCGGCGGAGCGCTGCTTTCGTTGCGCCGCGCCGACCGGCCCTACCCGATCAAGGCGATACTGACGCTGGATAGAACGAGGGCCAGTATCAACGGAACGCTGCTTGACCCCCTGCACCTGAAAAAAGAAAAGGTGAACATCATCCTCGAAGGAAGCGATCTTGCGCAGCTCTATCCGATCATCGGCGTACCGTTTCCGCCGACGCCTCCCTACAGGCTGACAGGGCATCTGGACCATGCCGGCAACATCTGGACCTTCAGGCGCTTCGAGGGAATAGTGGGAAAGAGCGATCTGACCGGAGATCTTTCGGTGGACCTCAACAAGGCGCCCCAGCTTGTCACCGCTGACCTGAAATCGCGCAGCCTGGAAATGAAAGACTTGAGCGGCTTCATTGGCGCGGGTCTCGTCAGTGGACCGCGCAATAAGGTGCTGCCAACCATGCCCTTCAGCCTCGAAAAGATACGCGCTGCCGATGTCGATGTCCTTTTCAAGGGCGAGAAGATCCTTGCGAAGAGACTGTCGATCGAAGAGATGGATGCACATCTCATCATCAAGGATGGCATGCTCAAACTTGCGCCGCTGAACTTCAAAATCGCCGGCGGAAACCTGGTCACGGAGATCACGATGGACGGTCGCGGGTCACACATCGTCACGCATGCCGACATCACGGCAAAAGGCCTGCACCTCGACCAGCTGTTCCTGACCTCGAAACTGACCGCCTCCAACCCGGGCGTCATTGGCGGACGAGCAAAGCTCGACGCCAAGGGAGACTCAATCTCACAGATGATGGGAACGGCGAACGGCGAGGCGGCGCTGATCATGGACGGCGGTACCATCAGCGAGCTGGTGCTCAGAAAATCCAACGTCGACATCGCCAATTCGTTCCTGGTGCTGGTGCGCGGCGACAAGAGCGTCCCGATACGATGCATGGTCGCGAACTTCAAGGCCGTTGAGGGGAATTTCAAGGTCCAGGACCTGGTGCTCGATACGCCCAAGGTGAACATTGCCGGCGACGGCAACGTGAACTTTGCCGATGAATCGCTCCACCTGAGATTGGTATCGCAGTCGAAGAGTTTCAGCCTGATATCTTTGCGGGGCCCGATCCTTATCACCGGCACGCTCATGCAGCCGAAGGCGATGCCTGACACGACCAAACTTGCGGCGCGCGGCGGCGCCGCCGTGGGCCTGGCAGCGGTGACCGTGGGCGCGGCCGGTCTGATACCGTTGCTCGATTTCGGCAATGCACAGGACAGCAACTGCGCCGCTTTGATGGATCGCGCCAAGTCGGATGCGGGCATCAAACAGAGCGATTTCGCACCCTAATACATGAATGAAGCTGGATTGGAGGGGCCCTTCCCGACGGGATATTTTCAGGGGGGGGATGCAGGCTTCTTGCAGGACATTCAGCGGCGGGTGATCAGGACCATGACGCCTGCAGCCGCGGCAAGGACCGCGAGAATCAAGCCGCTCCCGGTGAAGCGGACATGGAAGAGCGACATGAGGCCGCCCGCGGCCAGCCAAACCCCGAGAAGGATGCTCCCCATATGCATACCGATCTTTTCACGGCTGTCCGCGATGAAGAACAGGATGCCGGTCACGATACCGAGCACGGCAAGGATAATGCTGCTTTTCGAGAACGAGATGTCGCCGAGATGGACCAGGCCCGTGAGGACCAGCCAGGTCCCAGAAGGATGCTCGACCAGGTCTTCATAAGGAGCCCCCGCAGGGGATTAGACTGTGGATATCTTTCGTCCCTTGCCGCGGGAAGGGTTCTGACTGACAAGGGCTTCAATGGCGCGCAATGCTACTGGATCAATACGGGAGAACCGTATGCCGTAGCGCTCCCCGTCATGCCTCACGATCTCCGCCTGCATCAGGAAGGACTTCGCGGGGGCCAGGTTTAGCGAATACTGCAGCAGGTCGCCCCGGTGCAGTTCGGCATTGGCTTTGATCAGCATGCCCGTCACGCTGATGTTCTCGGTGAGGCAGTCTACGGACATGCGCGTGGTCCCGCTGGCCCGTGCGCTGAACTGCGCATGGAAAAAGCCGCGGGCGGGCATGCTCAGGAGCTCGTTGACCTTCCGGCGAAGCACAGCCACGCGGAGAGGCAGTGTCAGGACCGCACTGGCCCTGCATTGCGCGGCCGCCCCGAGCTCGATCTCGTTGTCGCGGCAGCACACGATGATCGCGACGTCGCGCAGTTCCCCGTCATCCCGGATCTGGGCGCAGAACAGCTGGGTGCTCATGCCTGATCCGTAGAGCTCGGTGATGATGAGGGACACCTTCTCCTTGCGGTGGATCATCAGGGCATCGGCGTTCGAATATGCCGTGAGCACCTCGAGGTCGGACAGCTCCTCGAAGAAATCAAGATCTACGTTCTGCCTGACGCGGTCGGTGAAGATGATCTTTTTCATGACAGATGCCTCGCCCGGGCACGGGAGATTCCCGCGGGAGTGCCGGCACGAGGCGGAGGTCTAAGGACGAACAGGAAAATAAAGGACGAGCAGAGGTATCGTGAGCGCCGCATCATGCCGTGCAGGTGAAATGATAACACCGATCGGTTCCACTTTCTATACAATACTTATGGTTTTTCGTTGGAGGGAGAAGCGGAGGCTGACCGATAGATTCCGCAATGGTTTGATTGTTCAATGCTGCACAACGCGCGCAACAGCGTCTCCCGAGCATTCCGCATCGGGAAGGGCCATCATTGCAGCCGCCTTCCTGGCATCCCTGATCTCCTGGGCGTTCAACTGCCATCCGGAGGTCTTCGACCGCATCAGGTTGTCATCAGAGTCCTGGCGATGGGGCAGGGACAAGCCGTGACCGCACTCATGGGCGGCTGTGCGCGCTGCTGGATGCCGGGCGGGATGCTCGGCAGGCTTCAGGATGGGGTTGTCGCGCACCTGGATGTCGTGGGCGCTCTGAAAGTACCCGTTCAGACCAGGAATTCCCTGCAGGGTCGGCATGAACCAGATGTCCATGCCCTGCTCCAGGGGCTCGTCGTCAAGCACGACCTGCATTACAAAAAAGATCCCGGCCTGGGACAGCCAGATATGGTTGATCTCATCCAGGATATCCTTGAACTCCAGCGGGTCGCGCCCGCTTTCTCCGAGATGAACACGGAGCGGGATGCGGTAGACAGGGCCCAGAGGAAACGATGGGGCATGGCAGCCATCGATGTGGGCCGAGGCCAGCTGTTGCTGGGCAGTGTCTTGCGCAGCGAATACGGTTACCAGGGGGAGCACCGCAAGAACTGCCAGCAACAGAAGCGCGGTGTTTTTCAGCACTGCCTGAAGCCGATCCCGATGTTGATAGTACCCCCTTGCCATGATCACGGTATCTCCGCCTCAAGAGGATGGTACAGCACAGGGAATGCTAACTCTGAGCACGTGGATATTGCAATACTGAAAGAAGACCACATTCATGATGCCGGGCCCGGTACCGAAATATAAACGAAAGGCCGGAGAGATCATCTCTCCGGCCTTCTCATTGCAACAGCATGCGACGTCTCGATAATAGCGGACTTACGTCTAGCCCCAGCCACCACCCTGCAGCAGCCCGTGTCGAATGAGCGGCATGCACTGCCCTGCCGAGCGGTGCTAGGTATCAGGCTGTGAGTGGGCTGACGGCCAACCGGCTTCGTATCCGACAACAGTTCCATCGTTCTCTGCATACCAGCGGTTCGTCCTGCACGCAGACAGCCGCGTCTTGCCTGTCCAACGATCCCTCGCCTTCGGTATCCGCCTGAAGAGAGAAATTCCGACGAAATTCACCAGGCGAAGTTCGCATATACGCTTCACATGAACATTCATGGGATCCATCCTTTCCTAAAAGCAGCACGCCTTGTACAACTCTTTGCTGAATGAAAAGCAAGACCTGTGCCGCATGAAAACCATGAGATATCAACAGGATAGTTGGAACAAGGGTGGGGGAAAAACCGATAGGCGCGATTTGATAGGTCATATGACCGCATACAGGGTCAGGAAAATTCCCTCTGAATTCCTCATCTGTCCATCGCCGGAAACACGTTGCCAATTCACGAACTCAAGCCAGACCCCGATGGTCACCAGGAATGGCCACCGGAACATTAAAAATTGATCCCATATTCTTAGTTTATATAATGATCTTTTGATTACGGACTTTGAGATGGGCGGCACATGTCCTTGCCATGAGCGGGTTCGCGAGTTCGGGCGGGAACCCCAGGTCCTTCAGGACGCATTCGGATGATTCCTGCAGATCCCGATCGCTGCTCTGCTGCGAACACCGTCTGACCGCATCATGGACGCGCTGCAGGTACTCCAGGCCCGCATCCATGCGCTCGTAGGCCATGGCCCCCCTGCTCGGTTCGTCCCAGGAAGGAAGGAGAAAACGGATGTCCTGCACCGCCTTCAGCTTTTTTATCGAGGCGACCGAGGCGAGGACATCCTCGTAGATAGGTAGTTCGCCCGGGACCGGGATGGCGTCTCCCGAGAAGAGCACATTGTATCCGAGCAGCAGGATAGAGAGCGAACCTCGCGAGTGACCCGGCGTGTACAGCACCTTCAATTTCAGGCCGCAGCCCAGGTCGAAGACCTCGCCGTCTTCAAGCAGCCTGTTCACGGCAAGCGACCCGGCGACGAGCGTATCGAAATCAGTCACAGGCCGCTCCCTGGCCTGGAGCTGAACGTTCTCGATCCATGCCTTTTCCGCGGGATGCGCTGCGACCGCGCACGCCGTTTCTCCCTTAATGGTCCTGGATGCACCGATATGGTCCGGATGAGCATGCGTCTGGATGATCAGCGAAATATCGCTTACCTTCCGGCCCGTGCTTCGCAGATAATCGAAGATCGCCTGCTCTGCTGACGCCACGCCAGTGTCGATAAGACAGACCCCCTGCGTGCCGTAGATGAGATAGACGTAAACAAACCGGTCCGCGAAACCGTGCGGCATCAGGATGCGGAACGGGACCTTGATAGCGTGAACGTGCCTGTCGATCTGCATGGTGGTTTTCATTCTCCGCGAGCATACTATAGAATCTCATAATATTATGCAAGGCGAAACAGGAAAGGAGTAAAAAAGACCGGAGAGAATATCCCTCCGGTCCATTGCCGATCACAGCGATGTGACAGCGCAAGTACTTCGGGATCAGGTCTGCCCTCTTTCTAATAGTACGAATGTCCACAACCTTAGATCAGCGGCAGGTGATAGGTACCATGACGAATGCTGCCACGGCAAGGACCGCGAGAATGACGCGGCTCCCGCTGTAGTAGACGTGAAAGAGCAACATCACCTCCTGGTGTTGCCGATGACGCAGAGAAAACAGGATCTTTCCCCCTGCTTGATACAATATCAGCACTGCCCCGATCCTAATGCAACAACAGACCCGGCCTTCATTTGCGAAGACCGGCTTTCCTGTCTAACTCCTACGTCCCCCGGCCTTCAGCCTCTTGCAGGAAGTTCAGAGGCGCGTGATCAGGACCATGAAGCCTGCTGCCAAGGCAAGGACCGCTAGAATAACGCCGCTCCCGGCGAAGTGCAGGTGAAAGAGCGACATCAAGCCGCCCGCAACCAGCCAGACCCCGAGAAAGATGCTTCCTATCTGCATTGCGATCTTTTCGCTTCTGTCCGCGATGAAAAACAGGATACCGGTCACGATGCCGAGTGCGGCGAGAATGATGCCGCTCTTCGAGAAGGAGATGCCGCCGAGATGGACCAGGCCCGTAAGGACCAGCCAGAGGCCAAGAAGGATGTTCGCCCAGGTCTTCATAAGGAGACTCAGAGTTCGAAAGGATAAGGATAATGGAGAATGTGGAATGGCATTGTGGTTTTCCGGAAATACTTATCATGAGGTCTTATCAAGGCCCGTCCCGCGATCTTACAGGGCGATCTCCCGGCTCTTCCGAAAGAGTTCGGGCCAGAGCTTCGTCATATCGCGACGAAAGATCAGGGTTGAATCGGCAGGAAGAAGATACCAGTCTCCGCGCTCGATCTCCCACTCGAGCTGTCCGGCGGCCCATCCCGCGTAACCCGCGTAGACGCGGACCTCTTGAGCCGTTCGCGCTGTCATCAGGGCATCCATCATCGCCACACGACTGTTCGTGACGAATACGCGATCGACGACAGCAGCCCAGTCAGCAGACGCCCGCTCTGCCCGGCGCAGCATCAGCAGCTCATGCCCGCCCACAGGCCCACCGAAGAAGAGGGGGGCGGGGGCGCCTCGGCTCATGCTGCCGATGCCTCCAAAGAGGGCGGAGACCTTTGTTGCCGTGGGCTTGTTGAGGATCAATCCCATGGCCCCGCCGGGACCGGCGCTGAGCAGAAGGACGACAGACTCCCTGAACCCGTGGTCCCGGACCTGGGTGCCGGCGACGAGCAGCACGCCCCTCGCAGGCTGCAATCCGTCCTTGGCCGATGACCCGGCATGAAGAAGCGATAGGAAGAGCAGGAAAAGGACAAGCGCCATCTTCCGGCCCAGGAACACTGGGGGTCGCGGACGGGGGCGCAGGAGCACCGCTGGCTGGATCCGGCAAAGCATACTATGAGACTACTACAGGCGACGGGAAAAAACAAGGGCCGGAAAGAACAGTTCAAGCCCACTAATGGTTCTCATGGTTGTCGAATTGTGTCAAATGACGCTCCTCCGGCAGGAGCCGAGGATTTCTTCAAGGCTTCATGCGATAAGCTTACATGAACCCTTCGGGCTGCCGCTACATCACCAGATAGGAGTCTGGCGTTTTATGCGGCTCAATAACTATAGTTCCTAAGATGTTCCCAAAAGCCCTTGTCAAGCCGCACAAAGTGACCCTGCTAGCATATTAGGTTACATTAAGGATAAGGATCTCAAAATTCTCCCTTTTTGGTCTAATATTTTAGTTGCATTGACATTTACAAATAGTTGCGCAATCATTTAACTAAAAGGAGCAACTTCAGATTAAGGAGAACTACCATGGCAAAGAAGACCGAAATAGACATGCAGAAGATCATGGAAATATATAAGAAAGTGGGAGCGCCGGGCGAGCCTCATAAACTGCTGGCGAAACAGGAGGGAAGTTGGATAACCAAAAGCAGAGGGTGGATGGAACCCGGCAAGCCGCCGGTGGAGTCGACCGGTACCTGCGAACAGAAGATGATCATTGGCGGGCATTACCTGCAGCAGGAGTATACCGACGATATGATGGGACAGCCCTTCGCCGGCATCAACATCCTGGGGTACAACAACCATACGAAGAAGTATGAGTCGGTCTGGCTCGATTCGATGAGCACGGCCGTCTATTTTTTCGAGGGCCCTGCAAGCAAAGATGGCAAGACCATCACGCAGGAATGCCGCTATGACGATCCTGTCAGAGGCCCCAGCGTATGGCGCTCGGTGACCAGGATCATGGATGACAATACCCTGGAGTTCGAGATGTTCATCACGACCAAGGGAGGGAAGGAAGAGAAGATGATGGAGATGACGATTAGCCGGAAGGAAGGCGTCGTACGCAAGGCAGCATAGGGCGGGCTACCAGCGCCCTACATCATGCGATGGAGGTCAGTATGGCAACGACAAAGAACATAAGCAAGGGCATATGCGATGAGACCTATTCTGAGCTGGAAAGTGTGAAGGACAAGATCGTTGCATTGCGCAACCACCTTGTCCGTGACTATGCAGGCGAAGAGAGGATCCTGGGGGTCTACGAGCGTCATCTCTCCGAGCTGGTCGACCAGATCGAGTGGAAACTTCAGATCATGTCCCATTCCTGCGCCTATGACTGGAAAGGCTCGAATGAGTATGAAGAGAATTCCGTATCGGTCGGTCCAGCGGAAACGGACGGTGAAGACTTCTCCCCCGGATACCTTGGCGGATAGCGGGTGCTTTGCATCTGTAGATGAAAAAGATCAAAGCCGGAGAACAACATTCTCCGGCTTTCTTTTGAACGGGAAGCTCAAATTGAAGGTACTCATGAGGTCACATCTTCATTCCTCTGTCAATATCGAAGATTTGATCCAATAGGTCTTAGGCTGATTCGCTGGCAACCAACGAGAGAGTGAAACACATAAGCCGAAGAGAATGAACTCTCAGGCACTTGATTGCCAACCCGGCCCGATCACCGGCCCCTTCCTCGATGAATGTCAGATCCGATGTCTGAAACCTCATAATCCCTCACCGGTTCGGCTCTTCATATGCACAGGAAAAGCACTGCCAGATGTTCTCAAGCTCGAGCAGGTGGAATGGCCCCCCGCACATGGGGCATTTTCTCTGATATTTTGTATCCGGCGCCGGAGACGTTCTCTGAATCTCGATCTTCTGCTCGCCGTCTTTTTTCTTTTTGACCGGCACATCGCTCTTCACGGGCTCCTTCTGCTGCACCGGCTGCGCGGTAGGCGGGGCCGGCTGTGCTGACGGGGCCTCGGCGGTCAATTCCTCGGCTTTCTTGTTGAGAGCGCCT
>JAAXXJ010000022.1:17177-20345 GCA_013334545.1 Nitrospirota bacterium
GCTGCTTGATCGTTTTCTCGGCACCCTCCAGGTCCTTCCGCCGCGCAGCCATGGCAGCTTGGACCGTCCTTTCTTCACCTTCAAGCTGCGCTATCCTTGCCTGCAGGTTCGCTATCTCGCCTTTCAGCCCCTGCGACCTGGCTTCCATGGTCTTCAACCCGTCGCGCCAGCCGGTGAGGGAAGGTATGACGTTCTTCTCGATGATCTTCAGTTCCTCGAGCTGATCGCTCATGGCCTTGATGATCTCCTGCCGGCTAAGTTTGGAGGCCGTGCAAAGCGCCTGCAGCGCTGCATGATAACGCTGTTGCTCATCGGGGAGAATCCCCCGGAACGACTCCAGGAGCTCGCGTAACTTTCCGAAGATGGTATCTTCACTTTGCACGACGGTCCGTATCTCAAGGCCGAGACGCTGGATCTGGGCCGAAAGCTCTTTTCCTTCCGTCGGTCTCGCAAAGAGATCGGCGACTATCTGGGAAAGATTCCTGCTCATGCTAGTATCCGTGGGAGATCGCGGCCGATCGGGGGATGCCGGGCCGGTCCCACGCTTCCGAGAAGATTATAATCATTGCATCAAAATGGCAATCGCGGGCAAGGACCGGCCGGGGAGCTCATCCCCTCCGTCCTGCCGGAGATCATCGAGATGTACCGCATGTCCGGCTCGATGCGACGTGCGTGGAAATACAGAATGTGACCCCACGTGACCCCAACGACCCCCGGCACACATCATCGTCTCGAGCCCCGTCCCGGAGGATCGCCTTTTCTTTCGAGATGGCCGGAGGGGCACCGCCAGACCTTCTCGCCCGGGGACCAGATCATTTTCTTAAAGCAGAACGGGCAGGCCTTCTTATAGGCCCCTGGCTGGCTACCGGACCGTGATGAGTCCTTTTTCGGTCCTGCGGGCCCGTTGACCATGGATACCGGTTCGATTGAGGACGAGGTGGTCTCGGCTATCGGCTCCGGAGTCTCGGCGGGTGTCGGTGCGCCCTTCGGTTCGCTCTTCTCTTCGCCCGCACCCTGGACTGCATCCGTTGCTGGTTCTTCATAGGCGCAGGTAAAGCACTGCCAGATGTTCTCAAGCTCGAGCAGGTTGAACGGCCCACCGCACCTGGGGCATTTTCTCTGGAACTTCGTATCCATGTGCGGAGCGGCTCCCTCGATCCCGGCCTTCTGCTCAACCTCCTTCTTCTTGCCCGGCGCATCGCTTCTCACAGGCTCCTTCAGCGTGGCTGGCTGTGTGGCAACCGGGCTTGCCTGAGGAGCATGCGGGCCTGGCTGCGCGACCGCAGCTTCCGCAGAAAGCACCCCTACCTTCATGCTGAGAGAGATTATCTCCGCCCCGATATCCGCAAAGATGTCCTTGATGCTCTTCTCGGCGCCGTCGAGGTCCTTTTGGCGCGTAGCCGCGGCAGCCAGGACGGTCCTCTCTTCGTCCACAAGCTGCGTCATTCTTGCACGCAGGTTCGCTATTTCACCTTTCAGTCCCTGTGACCTTGCTTCCATGGTTAAGAGTTCGTCGCGCCAGCCAGATTGGTCGAGCAAGAGGTTCTTCTCGACTATTTTCAGTTCTTCAAGCTCACCGCTCATGGCCTTGAGAATCTCCTGTCGGCTGAGCTTCGAGGTCGTGGAAAGCGCCTGGAGAGCTGCTTGATAGCGCTGTTTCTCGTCAGGGATGATCGTCCGGAACGACTCCAGGAGTCCGCTGTACTTTCCGAATACCGTATCTTCACTGCGAATTACTTTTCGGATCTCATCTTCCAGATGCCGCATAGGGGAAGACGGCTCTTTGCCTTCCGCCGGCGTCGCAAAGAGATCGGCAATTATCAGGGAAAGGTTCTTGCGCATGCTATTCCCGACCGGCACCCTTCATGTTATCGCTCTGCACCGCGCCTTGCTGGCATATACTACCACCTGTCCGCCCTTTGAGCAAAGGGCAAGCCGCAAAACATGCCCCTTAAGACGAGACTACTATAATTGCGGAAAAATGGCAATGGAAGAAGCAGGAAAGGCCAGAGTGAATAAGCTCTCCTGCCGTGATGGTTCTTGCGCAACGCAACATGGGCAACAGCGTCCCTGAGACCTTCTTGTAGATCTACAGTTCTTGGCTAAAGACTCCGCATAATTGAATGTCAAAATGCAGGATGTGATCCTATAGGTATGCTGCAGCAGGCCGCGGGGACTGCTGGCTTGGTGCCTTCGGCCTGCACTTCATGCGGAAAGACACGGCACGGCAATATCACCAAGCTTGGCTCAAAATGACTTCGCAGGATATTGATCGAGCGGTCCCAGCATTTCTTCAAGAGCTGCAGTAGGCTGAAACGGATATACGCGCGAATATCATACGAACACGGGAAGAACACTGCCCGCGTTGCTGTGGCGAGAGAAATGCTGAAGATCATCTATTCGATGCTTGTGAACAACAGGCCGTTTGTGAAGGAATAGACAGGCCGTCTCCCCGGGGTCATGGCTCCTCCAGCTGGAGGAAGCCCTTAGGTATGAATGTGCGGCCGATGTCCGACGTTACAGTTTGACGAGTGATCGAGCACGAATAAGTGACTGATTAATATTCCCTGAGAGACCTTTGAGGAAACGGCTTCAACAGGAGAGCTGCATGCTCACTTGACACCCTTTTTCACAGGTGACTCCGTACACCCCATTATTTTTGTAGTTCGACACACAAAAATATGTAAGACAGCGCGACAACATCATGGTTTTGAAGGAACTCGACTAACAATAAATTTTGGTAATATGTAATTTGTTTCCCATATGAGTATATTGTTCCATTATTCTGGCCCGAATATTATTATAACTATTCAATAATATTAAGAGGTGTTTTGGCGCCGGCATTGCATTAAATTCACCATCGGCTAATACTATATATGTGTAGAAATTATGCATTCAGTCCTCAAAAACTGGAAGCAGCCACTTGCATTTAATAGTGTCAAAAGTTCTATGAAACAGCGGATGGACCCATGAGATGATCGCACAAGCCGGTTCAGCGACAGTGGTCGACGGCAAGCGAACAGTCCTGAAGTCGTGAAAAAGGCGGCAACAGGCAATGGCAGTCCATTAACGACGAATCGTTCTTTGAGAATACGAGGCGGGATGTTTTAAGCAGCGAGAGAAAGAATCTTCGCCCACTTGCCTTGGATCGTAGAGATGGTCGCCAGC
>JAAXXJ010000269.1 GCA_013334545.1 Nitrospirota bacterium
CCTTGGGGTCTCCATAAACCTCGGACGTCGACGCCAGCAGGAACCTCGCCCGCGTGCGCTTCGCCAGGCCGAGCATGTTGTGGGTCCCCAGCACGTTGGTCTTGATCGTCTTGACCGGGTTGTACTGGTAATGGACCGGCGAGGCAGGACAGGCCAGGTGATAGATCCGGTCGACCTCTAGCAGGATCGGCTCGACGACATCGTGGCGGACCAGCTCGAAATCGGGATTCGTGAGATAGGGGTGGAGATTTTTCCGCCTTCCTGTAAAAAAATTGTCCAGGCAGACGACCTCGTGCCCGTCCTTGAGCAGCCGCTCGCACAGATGCGACCCCAAGAAACCAGCGCCGCCGGTAACAAGTATTCTCATGGCACATACCCCTTAACAAGACGTGTAGACAGGTCGAGGTCCCGGTCCAGAATAAGCACGAATACGAGTCTGTCTTGCCACGACCATCATCCTTCTACCGTCTTCCCATCCCATAATAGGTAAAGCCCAGTTTCCGCAGTTCATCCTGATGGTAGATGTTCCTGCCGTCAAAAATGACCGACGATCTCATGAGTTTCTTCATTCGTGAGAAGTCGGGTTTCCTGAACTCGTTCCATTCCGTCACGACCACCAGCGCATCGGCTCCCTTGAGCGCATCATAGCTGTCCACGGCCAGGAGGATGCGGTCCCTGAAGATCTTGTACGCTTCGTTCATGGCAACCGGATCATGCGCCTTGACCTCGGCGCCCGCCCGGAGGAGATTGTTGATGATCACTACTGATGGAGCCTCGCGCATGTCGTCGGTGCGCGGCTTGAACGACAAACCCCACACGGCAATGGTCTTGCCAGCCAGCGGCTTTTTCCCGAACGGCCGTTTTCTGCCCGCTTTGGACCGGAAGTGCTCCACGACCTTCCGGAAGATCACCTTTTTCTGCTCTTCGTTCACGGCTTCAACGGCCTTCAGCACCGCAGCGTCAATGCGGTGCTTCTGAGCGGTCTGTACCAGCGCTTTCACGTCCTTGGGGAAGCAGGAACCGCCGTATCCGACGCCAGGGAATAGGAACTCGAACCCGATGCGCTTGTCATATCCCATCCCCCGGCGAACGGCGTCGATGTCTGCACCAAGACTGCCGCAAATATTGGCCATCTCATTGATGAACGATATTTTTGTCGCCAGCATGGCGTTGGAGGCATACTTGGTCATCTCTGCACTTCTAATATCCATAATGAGGATACGATCGTTCTTGAGAACAAAGGGCGCGTATAATTCTTGCATGATCCCAATGGCCTTGGGATTGTCCGCACCTATCACTACCCGGTCGGGCTTCATGAAGTCCTCAATGGCCGCACCTTCCTTCAGGAACTCCGGATTCGACACCACATTGAATGAATGCTTCGTTCGGGAAGCGACTGCTGCCCGGACCTTGTCACCGGTCCCCACGGGGACCGTGCTCTTGTTCACCACGACCTTGTAGCGGTTCATGAACCTCCCGATCTTCCTAGCCGCGTCGAGCACGTACTTGAGGTCCGCCGAACCGTCCTCGCCCGGAGGCGTCCCCACGGCGATGAAGATGATGTCCGCGTTCCGCACGGCGAACGCCATGTCCGTGGTGAAGGAGAGCCTCGCGTGTGCTGCGTTCCGCTTGATGAGCTCTTCGAGGCCTGGTTCGTAGATCGGGACCTTTCCCTCGTTCAGCATCTCGATCTTCCGCTCGTCGATGTCCATGCAGATTACCCGGTTGCCGCTCTCGGCGAGACAAGTGCCGGTCACCAGGCCGACGTACCCTGTTCCGATAACTGAGATCTTCATTTTGCCTCGCTATTCGTGTGAGATGATCTGGCGGAATAATTCCGCTCGATCCATTTCTGATACTCGCCGCTCCGGATCCCTTCAATCCAAGCAGCGTTCTGCAGGTACCACGCGATGGTCGAACGCAGCCCGTTTACAAAATCATGGCCCTGCCTCCATCCGAGCTCGCGCTTGATCTTGTCGCAGTTGATGGCGTAGCGGCGGTCATGTCCCGGCCGGTCGTGGATGTAGGCGATAAGGTCCCGGTAACGGGCAATGCCGCCTAGCTTGCAGAGCGCAGGATTATCCTTCGCCGGAGAAAGCTCCTCAAGGACGTCGCAGATTGCGTTCACCACCTCGATGTTCAGCTTCTCGCACTCGCCCCCGACATTGTAGGTCTCGCCGACGGACCCCTGCTTCAGGATCTGCCAGACCGCCTCGCAGTGATCGTCAACGTACAGCCAGTCCCGTACATTCTTGCCGTCGCCGTACACCGGCAAGGCTTTCCCCTCCAGGGCGTTCAGGACCACAAGCGGGATAAGCTTCTCCGGGAACTGGTAGGGCCCGTAGTTGTTCGAGCAGTTCGAGAGCGTAACCGGCAGACCGTAGGTATGGAAATATGCCCTCACCAAGTGGTCCGAAGCCGCCTTGGACGCTGAATAGGGGCTCCGCGGATCATAGGGCGTGTTCTCGAAAAACGCCCCTGTTGCGCCGAGCGATCCGTAGACCTCGTCGGTGCTGACGTGGTGGAAACGGACATCCTTCCGGCCCTTCCAAGCGTTGCGCGACGCTTCCAGCAAACGGAAGGTTCCGTTGATGTTGGTCTCGATGAAATCGGCCGGCCCGTGGATGGACCGGTCCACATGGCTCTCTGCAGCGAAGTGGACGACGACGGAGACCGGTTGCTTCGAGAACAGGTCCTCCAGCCGATGGTGATCGCAGATGTCCCCGTGCTCGAAGAGATACCGTTTTCCACCGAACTCTCGCTCGATGTCCGCGAGGCTCGCCAGGTTGCCCGCATAGGTCAGTTTGTCGTAGTTGACGATTGTCCCGCGAAAGTCGGCTCTCTTCAGGACATGGCGGATGAAGTTCGAACCGATGAATCCGGCGCCGCCGGTCACCAGCATGGTCGTATGGCTGTCTCCCAGCAAATGTCGCATATCGCCGATCTGTGCGCTCTGGCTCATGAGCTGCGTTCCTCCCTGAGAAAACGTTCGACCGCCTCCTCCCATGATGGCAACGAGATGTTCAACCGGTCGATGATCACGTGATTGCTCATTGCGGAGAATTTCGGACGCTTCGCCGGCAGGTTGAACATGTCCATGGAAACAGGCCTGACGAACTTGTCGACACCTTTCTGCCGGAGAATGGCCCTCGCCCATTCAAAGCGGGAGCAATAGCCGCTATTGGTGAGATGATACAGTCCTGTCACGCCCTGCTCCAGGGCCTTGAGGGTCGCTTCGACGACGGTCTCGGTCCATGTCGGGACAGAGACCTCATCACAGGCGACCCGGAGGTAATCCTGGGTGCTCGACCACTGGAGGAGCTTCACAATGAAATTCTGCTTTCCTTCTCCGAAGACCCAGCTTAAGCGGAAGACGAGCGAGCGGTCCGGCAGGATCTCCTGCACTGCTCGTTCCCCTGCGAGCTTGCTCCTGCCATACTCATTCAGGGGGTTCGTCGCATCGGCCTCACGGTACAGACCGTTCTCTTTCGTTCCATCGAACACATAGTCAGAGCCGAAGTGCACCAGGAGCGCGCCCTGTTCCTCCGCCGCCTCCGCCAGGATGCGGGGACCCTCGGCGTTCACGGCGAACGCAGCGCCCTGCTCCTGCTCGGCCCGGTCAACCAGGTTATAGGCCGCGCAGTTGATGATGACGTCGGGGCGGCTTGACCCCACCGTGTCCCGGATGTAGGCAGCATTGGTGATATCGCATCGGGATTCATCGGGGGCAAGGTAGTCCGCGGAGCTCGACTCCAGCCTCCGCACGAATGCCTTCGCAAGCTGACCGTTCCTGCCGGTAATGAGATATCTCATAAGGGATAACGGAAGTTGTTCTCTGCTTCCCGCAGCCGCGGATGGAGCCGGTCCTTGTCCGACAAGAGCGGGGCCGTGTTTGCCCAGGGAACATTGATGTCCGGGTCGTTCCAGATGATACCCCGGTCGTGCGCCGGCGAGTATTCCTCGGTGCACTTGTACAGCACCTCGGCAGATTCGCTCAGCGTCAAGAAGCCATGGGCGAAGCCTGCCGGGATGAACAGCATCAGGCCGTTCTCCTCGGCAAGCTCCTCGCCCTCCCATTGCCCGTAGGTCGGAGACCCTATCCTGATGTCCACGGCTACATCGAAGATCCGCCCGCGCACGCACCGAACGAGCTTTCCCTGTGCCTTCGGATCCATCTGGTAATGAAGTCCGCGCAGAACGCCGCGGACAGAGCGGGAATAGTTGTCCTGTACGAAATGTTCGGGGATACCGGACCGGACAAAATCCGAGTGCTTGTATATCTCGAGGAACGCACCCCGGTCGTCGCCATAGGTCTTCGGTTCGATCAGCACCAGGTCCGGTATTGTTAGTCTCCGGAAATTAAAGGGCACCGGGAACTCCTTGTTCGGCCACCATCCGGAGATACTCGCCGTAAGCGTTCTTCTTGTGGTCCGCAGCGGCCTTCAGCAGCTGTTCCCTGCCAATATAGCCAAGATTGAAGGCGATCTCCTCGATACAGGCCATCTTGAGGCCCTGCCGCCGTTCGATGGTAGCGATGAAATCACCCGCCTCGAGCAGGCTCTCGTGGGTACCGGTATCGAGCCAGG
>JAAXXJ010000547.1 GCA_013334545.1 Nitrospirota bacterium
ATCCTACCATGACATCGGCTCCCAAAGCGATCCCAGGCACCTTCAGAGCGATCTTTTCAACCAATTCGCGATAGAAATGGGACCTGTAGGAGCGGTTCATGGAAGCGAGGATCGCATCGTCGCCGCTCTGAAGCGGGATGTGGAGATGCCTGCAGAGACCGTTACCAAGCATCTCGAGGAGCTCGTCGGTGACCTCGTTCGGCTCGATGGAGCTCACGCGTAGGCGGGCCTGCTTTTTCCTCAGGATCAGGTTCGCGATGAGACCGGTCAGGTTTTCCCCCTGCACAAGATCGGATCCGTAGCGGCCGATATGGATCCCGCTCAGCACCACTTCCGGGCAGCCCGAGGCCACAATCAGGTCGAACATCCTCCTGACCTCGTCAGGAGGAACGCTGCGCGATGCACCGCGTGCACGGGGAACGATGCAGTAGGTACAATGGCTGTCGCAGCCGTCCTGGATCTTGAGGAATCCCCGGGTCCTTGTTTTGACCACCTCCCGGCTCTCGGGAATGGCAGGCCCGGCAACGGGTTCCTGTTCGTTCAGGTATCGGGTGATCGCGGTCTTATCCTCATTACCGAGCACCAGAGCGACGCCGGATATTTTCCTGACCTCCTCAGGCCGTGTCTCCGCATAACAGCCGGTCACGATCACCCGGGCTCCCTGCCCCCGGCGTATCGCGGACCGAATCGCCTGCCGGCATTGATAATCACTCTTCGCTGTTACTGAACAGGTATTGATCACGTACACGTCAGCCTCAGCATAAAAGGGGACGATGGCATTCCCTTCGTCTGCAGCGGCCTGCCGCATGGCATCGGTCTCGTACTGGTTGATCTTGCAGCCCAGGGTGGTGAATGCTACCCGCATAGCTCTCCAGAGAGTGAGTTGGGGCCTGCCGCAGTGATCCTCAGATCGACGATCGATCCGCGCAGATGTGCCTGGCCGAAAAAGTTCACCGCCTTGTTCCCGCGCGTCCTGCCGGTGAGCATGCCTCCCTTCTTGCTCGCTCCCTCGACAAGCACTTCCTGCACGCTTCCGATGTGCTGTTCGTTTTTCCGGAGCGATATCCCTTTCTGGAGCTCCAATACCTGCGCCAGACGCTCTTCCTTCACCTCTTCCGCAAGGTGCCCCGGAAGGCCAAGGGCCTTCGTATGGGGCCGCTGGGAATACTTGAACGCGAAGATATTGTCATATTCGACTTCCTGCAGGAGCTGCATCGTGCAGGCAAATTCATCAGCGGTCTCACCCGGGAAGCCGACAACGATGTCCGTGGTTATCACCATATCCGGGACAGCGTTCCGTAGCTTCCGTACCGCATCGAGGTACTCTGTTGATGTATAACGCCGGTTCATTAACGCAAGGACACGGTCGGCGCCGCTCTGGACCGGCAGGTGGATCGACTCGCACACCTTCGCAAGGTCGCGGATGGCTCCAATGAGCTCGTCCGAAAGATCACGGGGATGGGAGGTGACGAACCGTATCCGCTCGATGCCGTCAACGTCCTGCATCATGCTGAG
>JAAXXJ010000548.1 GCA_013334545.1 Nitrospirota bacterium
TCTATTCGTGTATAGCCCATCAACTCCCCAGGAAATCAGCTTTTCCATATCGCTCTCATCATCAACAGTCCACACATACATCACGATATTTTGTCGGTGACAGAGATCCACTAGTTCGCCGGTAACGGTCTTCCTGTTCAGACTTATGAAATGATAACCCTTTGCCTTATACGCGGCTACTTCCGCGGTAATAAAGGTGTCGAAGATCCCGGCCACGGGAATATCCGGCATGACCCGTCGTGCCCTAATGATCTCCTCTTCCTTGAAGGACGAGAGAAGCACCCTCCCCCGGTATCCGGACCCGATCAGATGGGCTGCGGTCAAGGCCCCGGCGCCCTTGCTCTTGATCTCGATGTTCAATCCTGCCTTTCCATCGACCAGGGTAAAAACATCGTTCAGGGTCGGTATTGCTTCTCCATTCTTGAGCCTGAGCCGGGAGATATCGTCCGACACTGCCTTCTCGATATCCAGGCTGCCGTCAGCGGTCCTGCCTGTTTCCTTGTCGTGCATCACGTAGAGGACATTGTCGCGGCTCTTTCGGATGTCGAACTCGATCATGTCAACGGGAATGGACAATGCCAGACGGAATGCATCCAGGGAGTTTTCCAGGGCGCGGGAGGAATCTCCCCGGTGGGCGATGACGAGGGGTTTGGGCATGAAGGAATGTACTTGAGAAAACTGCAATTAATTATTCACCGCGAAGTCGCCAAGAGCGCAAAGGAAATCCTTGGATGCTGTCTTTCCCTTCGCGTCCTTCGCGCCCTGGCGGTTCAATAGTATTACGGCTTTGGCCCCACGACCTTCTCGAGGATGATGTCCTTGATAACCTTGATCTGGTCCACAAGCTTCCGTTGCGGTACCCCGGCGCGATGAATGGCGCTCCGGATGGCCACCATGCGTTTGAGCGTGGCAAGCTCTCCCTGCCGGATAAGCTCGCGGGGATCACTGAAGTCCGCCCAGTGGACACCGCCAACATCTGGATGGACCGAGACATCGGCCTCGTCAAGCAGCAGCTCGTTCAGGAACACCCGCGTGACCGCGTCGGCCCTGAGCACGATGTCGAGCCCGGAGGTGTCCTCGAACTTCTCGATCTCGCTCGACACGTCCACGGCGATCACCACGTCGGCGCCCATATTCTGGGCGCAGATCACCGGGACCCGCTCCACCCATCCCCCATCCACCAGCAGCATGTCGCCGTCCTTGACCGGCGGAAAGATGCCCGGCAGTGCGCAGCTTGCCCGGACCGCGGTCCGGAGCGGCCCGCTTGCATAGAGGACGCGCTTGCCGTTCCGGATGTCCGTGGCCACGCACGCGAAGGGGATCTTCGTCTGTTCGATGTTGATATCGGGGATAAGGGGGTTCAGGAATTCCTGATACTCCTCCTCGGATATGAAGGCAGGCTTTGTTGCCGTAACGCCCCAGAAGTAGCCCTTGCGGATGAGGTTCGCCATGTCGGCGAAAAAACCGTGGTTGTCGGTCGGTTGTTCAAGGCGTCGGATGAACTCAAGGCGGG
>JAAXXJ010000023.1 GCA_013334545.1 Nitrospirota bacterium
GGGATATCCGCCGAGATCGGCAAGAAGATCGCGGGCCTCTCGCCCGAGGCCGCCGCTGCGCTCACGGTCTACTCCTGGCCCGGGAACGTGCGGGAACTCAGGAACGTGCTCGGCCGCGCCGCCGCGCTTTCGGACAGCGGCAGGATCGACGCGAAAGACCTGTTCCTGTCGCAGGGGAAGAAGGCAGCCACCTTCGACGGCCTGAGCGGCAAGACCCTTGAGGAGATCGAGAAGGCCGCCATTGCCGCCACGCTCAAGTCGGCGGACGGCAACAAGACTGAAACTGCAAAAGTGCTCGGCATTGCCTACTCGACCTTGTACGAGAAGATGAAGAAGTACGGGATGCGGGAGTAGCAGTAGCGTCTGACGATTGGTGATCAACATCCTGTTGAAGTATCCATTCTTTGCATCATTGAATGTTTCATTCAGTAATTCGTAATCCCCTCAATTGCAAGCCTTCAAATACTACTTCAAAATATCCCAATTTGTACATCTGGCCTACCAAAGATCCGTGTCCAAGAAAACGAGGACCGCTACATAAGGTTACCATTTTCAGTGATATAATATACTTAATATTTCTACCGCAGAATTATACATCATGACGATGCCGGCAAAATGGTGCCATAACATCTGACGATGCAAGGAGGAGGTTTGTCATGGGTAAGAAAAAAGCATTTATCGGTGTCATTGCAGGAACAGCACTGCTTATTTTGACGGTCACCATATTCAACTCCTGCAGCGGCGGGAACAGCGGGGGAGGAACTTCGACCGGCACAGTGGCTCTTTACGCCACCGATAACATGTCGGATTATAAGCAGGTGATCGTGACCATCAACAAGGTGACCGCCCTGAATACAGGCAGCACCGCAACTTGTGATGTATTGACGACAATGACGACACCATCGACGCCGCTGAAGATCAACATTGCCAATCTATCCAATGTGTTGCAGCTTTTGAGCGTTGCCGAATGCCCTGCCGTGCCTTACAACAGGCTCCATATCGAATTTGACAAGTCCGTGGACCTCATGAACAGTGCAGGGACACCGACTGCGTGCTCATTCGTTTCTTATAAGGACGAAGCAAACCATGTGAACAGGCTGTATTGCAACGGAGAATCTTGCTCACTGGACGTCAATGGCGCGATCAACGTACTGGTAAACCAGTACAACAAGGTTGCGCTCGATTTCAGGCTGAAGGATTTCGATGTGGATAACTTCGGTACACCATCGTGCTCGGTAACCATGAAAGTGTCGCCTATCCACGGAAAAGAGTTCGAGCACCTTTACCGCCACGAGGCAATTACCGGCCTCGTCACGAATCTGACCGCATCAACCGATACATTCACCCTTTTGAAGCATCATCATTCGTTCACGGTGTTGTACTCGGGCATCACATCGTCTCAGCAACCGGCTCTTGACGATCTTCTCCTTCGTGCTCACCAGGATGGCTTGAGAACACAGGTTACGACCTCGACCATCGATTATGCGAACAAGACTATCGAGGCATCCGAGATCTTTGTGAAGGTGGAGGGACTGGTTTCAAACCTCACGACAACGAACCATACCTTTACCCTCACCTACAAAAAGGGAAATACGATGACTGTTGACTTCAGCAAGGCTGTGGTCAAGGGGTCCCTTGCCAACGACGCCTGGGCGGAGATTAAGCTGTATGGATATTACAACGGCTTAAGTACTGAAAAATTCCTTGCATCCAGGGTGGAAGTTGAATACGAGTGTACGGAGCCGTATGATCACAAGAAGGAAATGAACACGGAGGATTAGATGGCAGTGATGCAGCAGGGCATGAGGTAATTGTTGCGAGACCTCATAGCACAATAATTGTGATGCCATAAAACAATAACAACCATTTAGAAGTCTATCGTACAAGTCAACCCAGCGGGGATCCATCTCCCCGCTGGGTTTTCATTATGCACATGTTTCAACTGATATTCTGCATTTCCCATTGACGTTTACTGTTTCAGCTTGTCGGTGAATCCCGCAGTGTCCCGCCCTAGCTCTACTTCCCTGTCATAGAGTCTTTTCCCTATCTCGTCATCAACGCCCCTGCTATAGCCGCCGCAATGACAGCAGCTTCGATCAGCAGCCATGGCCATGGCCGCTTGAAGGACAACTGCGGCCGGAGAATGCCGGCATCAGTGCGCACCGTGATCCGTGGGCGGTACTCCCTGCCCATCCTGAGCTTTGCCCCGTCGACGCGGAACAGAAGTTGCGACGAACCGTGGTTGAAAGCTTTGGGCCTGGGATGGAGCCAACGGTCATCGGACGACAGCGTACCGGTTGTACCGCTGCACCCGAGCGCCATCACCGGCACGCTCACCCAACTGGTCTTCTTCCACCACGGCAAGGTGATGGGCTTTCCCGGCTCGGCACGGATGACGTTGTCAACACCCCGCGGCAGGATTTCGATGTTCCGGAGCACGCTCTGGAGCGCCCGTTTCATATCGAGGGCTGTTTTGTACCGCCTGCCCATCTCCCGGTCGAGCGCCTTCGCGAGGATTCGGGAGGTTCCCTTGTTCAAATTAGGATTCAGCGACCGTGCATCAGGAAACTCGAGAGGGCGTTCCGAGGGATCCCTTCCCGTAAGGCAGTGGTGGAGCGTGGCGCCAAGGGAGAAGATGTCGGAGCGCACATTGGTCTGGCCTGTTCCGTACTGCTCTGGCGCAGCATACCCCGGCGTGCCGTACACGTAAGTGTCCTCCCGCTTATCCTCCTTGAAGAACCGGGCGATGCCGAAATCGATCAACTTGACCTTGCCGTCCAGTTCGATCATGATGTTCGAGGGCTTGAGGTCGCGGAACACGACGGGCGGCTTCTGGACGCTCAGGAACTGAATGGCCCGGCAGATCTGGAGCGCCCAGGACAGGGCCAGCCGCTCATCCACGGGACGCCCCTTGCGGCTGCGAAGGAACGCTTCCAGCGTCCTTCCCTTCACGTATTCCATGATGATGTAATGCCTTCCCGGCAAGCTGAAGTAGTCGTAGACCTTGGGAAGGTTCGGGTGCTTGAGCCGAGACAGGATCCTTGCTTCGGTCTGGAATTGGGTGAGGGCCTCCTGCGCCTTCACCGGAGAAAGCCCGTCGGACCGGAGCTCCTTGGCAGCCAGGACCCTGCCTTTCCGGTCCCGATCGGCTATCTTGTAGACGGCGCCCATCCCGCCCGTACCGAGGAGACCGATGATCTCGTACCTATATTTTAGAAGTCTGGTCATAGTGCTTTCTCTGGCAAAATCAAAAAAGGAATAATCTTTGACACTGATCAAGGCCGATCAAGATCCTGATAAGAGCGGATACGTCAAAGTCTTGATCATGCTTCTTCAGAAGTCAAATCCGCCGTTATCTGTGTCGAAGGTTATCGATATTATATTCCTTTGTGCCCGCACTTCGCGCAGAACTTCGCCTTCGGCCTCAGGGCGCCTCCGCAGTCAGGACAGGTTGGCCTGGTCTCCTCGCTGAATATGATGGTGGCGTTGCCCATGGTGATAACGTCGCCGTCCTGGAGCGCCTGCCTGCCCGCGACGCGGGTCTTGTTCACGTAGGTTCCGGCAGCAGAGCCCTTGTCCTCGATAACATATTTGCCGCTCTCCCGGACGACCTCGGCGTGCTGCTGGTCGATGCCGCTGTCCTTAAAGAGGCCGAGGGTATTGTGCTCGTCCCTTCCGATGGTCACACGGGAATTGATATTGATGTCCTTCTTCGTGCCCGTACCGCGCACGAGGCTCAGATGGCCGGTCTCATAATGCCGTTCCACCCTGCGGAGCGAGACGGCCACAAGCCCCAGAATGCTCGCAAGAGGGACGGCAAAGGCCCATGGGGGCAGCATGCTACCGGCACCGAAGAGCGACGACTGGGGCTGGAAATAGGAGCGTGTTGCATGTTGGCCTGTAGCAAGGGTGAGCCACAGGTTCCGGAGGTATGCAGCCCGCTTCTCGGTCACGAAGGTGACGGCGTACTCGTTCCGGATCCTGTTGCCGATGGTATCGTAGATATCCACCAGGCCGGCGGCGGAGGGCGTAAAGAAATAGGAGCCCCCGGTCTCTATGGCGATCCGCTCGAGCCGTGATGCCCTGACGTCCTTGCCCAGGCCGATGACGGAGACAGATACATACTCTTTAACAGCCGCTGCGATGGCCTGGTCGATGTCGAGGGAGCCACGGTTGGCGATCCCGTCGGTCAGGACGATCACTGCCCGCCTGCCCGGTACCCCCTGGACCGAGGCCACGCCGGCAACCACTGCATCATAGAGCGCAGTGTGCCCGCCGGGCCGGATGGCGGCAGTCGCCTGTCTGAGAATTCCGATGTTGTCAGTCAGTGATTCGAGCTTCACGATGGAATCGCTGAAGGCGATGAGGGCCGCCCGGTCTCCCTGCTGCATGAGCGAAAGGAATCGTTCGACCGATTCCCTGGCGTGTTCGATCTTTTCGCCGGTCATGGACTCGCTCCGGTCCACCACAATGGCAAGATTCAAGGGCTCGCGCGTGACTTTCGTGCCGGTCATCTGCATCGCGTCCACCGAGACGGGGCGTCCGTTCTCGCTGAGCGTTACTGCTTCCTTGCTCAGGCCGCTGACCGGGTTGCCGTCCGCATCAAGGACGGAGACGTACATCTTCACCGTCGGAAAACCGCTCAGATCGAACTGGGTGATCTGGGCTGATGCAGGTCCGGCCGCCAGTGCCGAACTCCCTGCCGCCACGGAGAGGCACAGCATGACTGTCATGGCTGCGATCGTCGCTGCTTTCTTGACCGCCGAGAACATCAGCAGAATGCTGCCCACGCGGATGACATCGCCATCGGCGAGCCTGCTGTTCCGCGTCATCTTCTGGTTCACGTACACGGGTTTTCCCTCTTCGTCGGTCTCGATAATGAAATGGCCGTTGTTCCGCTGGATGCCTGCGTGCTGGTTCGCTACGCCTTCGGCGCCGGAAAGACAGACATCTGAGCGGTCATCACGGCCGATGACGCTCACTTCCTTGAGGAGCGGGAACTCCCTGCCCAGGTGCCGTCCCTTGATCACTCTCACCTTTGCCGAGACAAAGGCTTCCTCGACGAGACTGATGAAAGCGCCGATGGAGAGCCCGAGCAGCGTAAGACCTGCCAGGGCCGACCAGGCGTTCGTTGTCGAGAGGGCATTGAACAGAAGGCCTCCGAGAAACCCTCCCAGCGATCCGCCGGCCAAGCCGTACCAGGCGCGCGAGCGGGAGCGGACCATGAGGCCGCCGCTGAAGCCGATCGCGGCTCCCAGGACCGCCCATCCCAGGGCCACAGAGAGTGCAATGCCCAGGGACGCGCGGAACCCGCCCAGGTTCGCCACGTATCGTCCGAGGGCGGAAAAGACTGTATTGCCTAGACCCGCGCCGAGCCCACCGCCCAGGATGCCGGCCAGAGCGCCGAAGGCCGCGCGCTCGAGCGCGGTGCGGAACTGCCTTCCGGTAATGGCCTCGTGGCTCCAGACGAACCCGCCGATGAACATGCCCGCTAACGAGCCGAGCGCCATCTCGGTCAGAAGACTGCTGCGCATGGTCTGGGACAAGGCCAGGACAAAGGACCATGCGGCTGATCCGCCGAAAGCCCCTGCCGCGCCGTACACGAGGGTCTTATAAGTGAGCCTGGGCATAGGTACCTCCGTTTTATATGGCGAAATGGCGAGTGCGGAATGCGGAACAAGAACAGGTTCCTTCTTTAAAATTCACCGCTCGGCACTCCGAATTCCGCGCCGCATTCGCGTTATGCCGCCTCGAGCGAGAATGCCAGTTTGCCGAACCTGACCTCGTCGCCGGCCTTGATCGCCTGCGGCACATGGGGCTGGATGCGTTTTTTGTTGATATAGGTCCCGTTCGTGGAGCCCATATCCTCAACGGTATAGTCCGTTCCCGACCGATGGATGACCGCGTGCTTGCGCGATACGCCGTTCTCCATGCCGCCGAGGTCTGTCAGGTCCACGTCGGGGAATACCTCACTGATGGGGTCCTCCCTGCCGATGACCACTTCGTCCTTATCCGGGATGTCCAGCATACCGCCGCCGGTGGACGCGAGCTTCAGGGCCGTCCCTTTATCGGCCATTGTTCCTGCAGCATCAATCAGTTGACTCGCGGTCCCGATCTTTGCTCCGCACTCCTCGCAGAAGAGCGCGCCTTCGATGCATTCCGTTTGACACTCTGTGCATTTCATGGGTATGTCCTCCTTTTTTGAGATCATGCATAGCGCAAGGTGCAGAGAGCATGACTTTCAAGCCGTTGCGGCCTGCCCTCTGCCCTATGCATTATTTCAACGCCTGCGTCAGTTTTCGGGTGCCGTATTCGAGCTTCTTCGTCCCTGCTGCGGTGAAGGCCCCGGTCCTCTTGAGCGACAGGATCTCCCTCTCCGCCGCCTCGGCGAGCTCGTCCTCGCCTAGGTTCAGAAGCACCGTGGCGGCGGACTGGAGCTTCTGCGTCGCTGCGGCGATGTTGCCCGCCTCAGCCTCGGTGAGCGCCCGGGTCTGGAGCTTGAATGCGCTCACCTTCTCCACGAGGTTCATCACCTCGGCGTTCACCTTTGCCGCGGCTGCAGCGTCATCAGTGAACATGACGAAGAGGTCCGCCTTGACTCTTTGCCCCTTGATCCCCCGGGAAGGCATATCATAGGTTACCTCGACCTGGCCCAGCCGGAATTTGCCCGCCTTTTGGGGCGGTACTCGCGCTTCAATGAGCATTGCCTGTCCCCGCCTGCTGTCAAGGGAGCCCAGGTCGGCCGTGACGTTCTGACCGTTCACGGCCTTCGTGCTTATGTCGGAGATCATGGGCATGGTGGCGTATACCTTCACCGGCTTGACCCCCGGGCTCATGCGCGCCGTCATGCTGAGGTTCGTTGCCGCGACAGATTGAGCGCCCTCGACCTCCTGCCGGAACGCATCGAGGATGGCGATGGGATTCTGGATCCAGTACGAATCGCCGTGAGAGCGCTCGGCGAGCTGGAGCAGGAGCTTCTCATTCCACTCTTCGCCGATGCCGATGCTTGTAACGGCGATGCCCTTTCTTCCCGCCTCGTCGGCGAGCGTGAGGCACGCGGCCTCATCGTCCCACGTCTGGCCGTCCGTGAGCAGGAGTATGCGGTTTACGCGGTCCTCGGAGAATCCCTTCCCGGCCTCCGCCAGACCGGCCTTGAGCCCGTCCGAGATCTGGGTGCCGCCGCGGGGGATGACCGATCCGAGCCGGGACTTGACCTCTTCGCGGTCCTTCAGGGGCTGGTTCGGGATAATCGTCTCGACCTGGTCATCGAAGACCGTAACGGAAACGAGATCGTTCTCATTCAAGTGGTCCACCACGTAGCCCGCTGCCTCCTTGAGGTTCTCCATCTTCTCACCGTCCATGGAGCCGCTCCGGTCGAGCACGAGGCCGAAGTTCGCCGGCATGGTGCGGGGCTGTTCGCTGCTCACGGCTTTGACATCCACGAGCGCATAGACGGCCTGCTCCGCTCCGGTCACCGTCAGTGCGTCCTTGCTCATGACGCATCGGATATTCAGTTCGTTCTTCATGTTCTGTACCTCCCGTTTCAACGCTGGACTTTGTATTTCAATCATTCCATGAGCCATGCTCGGGACTTCACCATCAGAGGACCTTAACCACCACTGCGGTGATGTTGTCCTTGCCGCCGTTCGCGTTCGCACGCTGCACCAGCCTGGCGCAAACGATCTCGGTATACGGCTCTTCGGTGCAGATCCTGCGGATCTCTTCCTCGTCCACCTCCCCCCAGAGCCCATCGGTGCAAAGCAGGAGCGTGCCGCCTTTCTTCAGTTCGACCCGGAACATGCCGGCCTTGACCGTTTCGTCGCTCCCGATGGTGCGGTAGAGCAGGTTCGACCGGGTGTGGTTCCTGGCCTCCTGTTGTGACAGCTTCCCGGCTGCCACCAGCTTCGCCACCAGGGAGTGGTCCTCGGTGACCTGGGAGATGGAACCGTTCTCCATCCAATAGGCCCTGCTGTCCCCCACACTGCCGATATATGCCGCGCCGTCGGTTACGAGCGCAACACAGAGCGTCGTGCCCATGTTCGAGCCCTTGCGTGCTGCTTCGCGCCTGACCTCTGTATTTGCCTGCTGCACCGCGCGCTCAAGGGTCGTGAGGGGGGCTTCATTAGTCGTGGTGTCGTTGCGTACTTTCCGGCGCACTGCATCAACGGCGATGCGGCTCGCCACTTCGCCGGCATCATGGCCGCCCATGCCGTCGGCTACGACGAACAGCGCACGGTTCCCCAGATCGAGGAGCGAAAAACTGTCCTCATTATGGTCTCTCACGAGGCCGGTATCGGTGATCCCGTGCCAAAGAAGCCCGGGGACGCCGGTTGCCGGGTCTTCCTCCGCCGGTTCCGGTCTCAGCCGTATCGTGTGTGCAGGCTGGAGCACCTGTGTCAGAGAGCGCGCGGTGACCGGATCGATCCCGACGCGGGAAAGAGTCATGATGCTCCAGGATGTCTCCATTCCGAAGAGCGCTTTGACGAAATTGGCGATCCGTTGCATCATGAGGCACCCCCGAAGCTGGTTTTTTTCCGTCCTACTGGGCTGATAGATTGCATCGTCCGTGCCAAAAGGCGCCGCAGGGCGTGCGATGAAGAAAAGCGTTCAGGAACAGGATGTTGTGCCCCAGCGGGGAGCATGCACCATCAGGAAATCCGTACCTTGTGTCGGGCCGTTGTACGATTCTCGGAGGGCGGTTATTCGATTTTCGAATGGCCGGACCAGTACTCTTATTCGGTGACAATATCAGGGGGCAGGAGAATGCCTGGATGAGTGGTTCATGAAAAAAACAGACAGGACTCAGGACGAGCGGTTGCAGAGCGCGGCAACAACCGTCTCTCCGACATGCTCAGGACAGGCTCTGAACGATGCGAAGGACCGCAGGCAGGGGTTAAGACCGGGCTCAGTGAGGAACTGATCGTGATATACAGGATGGCGGGATGCATTGCGCCACCCGCGCACGGCAACGCCGAAGAAGGCGCTGCCAGAAATGATCCTGCTCTATTGATATCGCTAACGACCTACAGAAGAACGATCCGATGCGCGCTGATCACGTGTCGGAATTCGATGAAAGCGCCTTGAACTTGTGCATATCCAGGTTATGCAAATGAGGCAGGATATGGGGTTCTTTGACCTCGCCGTTCAGTTCCTTGCGCAAGACGTTGAAAAACGTGTTCGTGATCTTGGTGTCGAACTGGGTCCCTTTGCACCGCGTCACTTCCTTCAATGCCTCGCTGACAGGAAGCTTGTCCCGGTATGGCCGGTCTGATGTCATGGCGTCAAAAGCGTCTACCAGTGCGAGGATCTTTACGCCATCGCTCAATTCCGCTTCTTTGAGTGAATCGGGATACCCTTTCCCGTCCAAGCGCTCATGGTGGTGCCGGACGAAGTTTTCGATATTTTTCCACGGGAACCTGATCTTTGACAGGATATCGTACGATATCTGAGGATGCTTTCTGATCTCCGTCAACTCAGGGGTCGAAAGCGTTGCTCCCTTATTGATGACCTTGACATCAATAATGATCTTCCCGATGTCATGGAGAAGGCCGGCGATATAGATGCCCTCGACATCCTTCTTTTTCCAACCGAGCTCGCGAGCGATCGCAACGGCATAGCTGGCCACGCGGTAGGAATGGTCCTTGGTATACTCGTCCTTGGCGTCGATCGCGGTCGCAAAGGCCTGAATGGTGTCCTGGTAGATCTGCTGCATGCTGGAATAGAGTTTCTTGTTTTCCGCGGCCTTTTTGGCCACCTCCAGGAACAACCGCGCATTGTGAAGGGTTATCGCCATTTGATGCGCGATCACCCGTAGGACGTCCTTTTCACCTTGACGGAAGGGTGCTCTCCCCAGCTTCCTGCCGAGCGCGATGGCGCCGACGAAATCGCCTTTGGCAAAAAGGGGAAGAAAGATCGTTGTCTGCAGATCGCTGAACACCTCCTTATTCCGTACAAAGAAGGCGCTCTCTGCCATGTCGCGAAACGTATGCGGATCATTCATCCTGAATCGTTTGATGTGCTCCGGTAGGAGGGGAATCCCTTTTACTCGCCGTTCCCTGGCCCGGCGCCCTTTTTCGACGAAGAGCCGGAGGATTTTTCGCTGAGGGTTGTACACGAAAAGGGCCGCCGTTGGGACGGAAAACATGCCTGTGATGACATAAAGCGCCGCCTTCATTTTGGCACTAAGGTCCTTCGAGGAGGTCGCTTCCTGTCCCAGGTCGACCAGGGACGACATGCTGAACAGCAACCGCTTGAGATCCAGTTTCTTATTCAGCATTGCTCTCCTTTCGCCTCAAGGACCTCAGAGCGTCCTCTTCGTTGTTAAATACCTTTACGTGCTTTATCAGGCCCATCATCTCAAATACATCCCGGTGGACCTTCTTCAGATTGGTAAAGCAGAGCACGCTGTTGTGTTCCTGTGTCTTATGAACCATGCCGGTGAAAATGGAAACCCCGATGGTGTTAATATATTGGACGTCGGCGAAATTCACGATGAGCGTTTTTGCACCCTTCCCGAGGAGCTGTTCGCTGGTCTGCTCCAGACTCACCGCTCCCATGTCATTGATGTACCCTTTGGGCATCATGACGACCGCGTCCTTTGTTGATTTTGATGACAACGAAAAATTACTCACGTTTTGCCGTATCCTCCTTCCGCATGCCGGTGGAAGTTCCAAGATTTTTAATAAGGACCGTCCGCGTGCCCTGGGCGGTCCTTTCGAACACGACCTCATCGGCAAAGCGCTTCATGAGCTTTACGCCCCATCCTCTGCCCGACGCCTTCGCAGCCGCCTGGTCGCCAAAAGGCTCGCCGGTCTCCTGCACAATGAACTCAGACCCAGCGCTTTCGATCGATACCTCAAGGCGGCCCATTTCCACGGCAACGACTATCCGGACCTTATTATCCATTCCCTTGCCATGTTCTATGGCGTTGATGCATGCCTCGATCACGGCTATCTGCATCTGTCCTATGGCGTCCTCGTTGAGTTGGAGGTTCTTACCGATCTGCTCGAGACATTGCGCGACGACAAGCTCTGAATCCTTGACCATGGGGATGGTCATTTCAAAGTGAACGGCGTTCTCCTTATGCGGGAGCAATGCCTCAAGGAAGAGCTGTTCCCGTTCATGGCGGGACTTTGCGAGGATCTCCTCCTGGTAGAGCTCCTCAATGATATCCCGGACGACCCGGTCTTCCGTCGCCCTGAATACGCCGAACTCCCCGCGGATGATGCCGGCGAGATACAGGGAGTGTGCCGTGGCGCTCACCTGGGCGTCTGTCAGCCCAAGAGATCTTGCGAACCATCGGCGGGGATGGGGCTCCGCCGCGTGGCACATCATGAAGGCCATCGCGAGGGCGGCCCTGCGAACTTCCAGGTCCGGGAAAAAGTCCTTGAGGACAGCGGACCACGAGAGAGAGAGAGGGCCTTCCATGATCTCCCGGACATAGGCATTCCAGAAATCCTTCTCGTCCAGGACCTTCTTCGCACATGCCGTCCGTACGACGCACGCCAGGTAAAAGGGATTGCCGCCGAGATGGCGCAGGAGAAGATGGGGTATGGTGCCTTCGGCCCCATGTACAGCAAGGAGCGCGCGAGCCCTCGACATTGCGCTCTCGGCTCCGAGCGGCTGGACGGGTATCCGTTCAAGGCCTTGTGCAACGGCCATTTCCTGGATCTCCGGACCGTTCCCGGAGAGCAGATGGGGCGTTTTCCCGGAAGCCATCGGCTCTTCGAAAAGGGAGACCAGCTTGGGGTCGGGGTTCCCTTCGATCGTGATGCCTTCGAGCCGCTGAAATTCATCGATCAGGACCGCTACCGGCGTCCCGGTGGCCAGCACTGACCGGTGGGGAGCATTGAGGGCAATGCGCAGCGCATCGAGAGGCTCAGAGGCGCTCCGCTCATAGCGGTCAAGGATATCCCTTGCCCATGTCGCCCCCCGCTCCTCAGCGAGCGTCGCTATATCATCGATCGACATCCCGTAATGGTAGAGAAGAGCCTGTTCCTTTTTCTGATACGCGAGCCTCTGGGAGAGGAACTGGACCAGATAGGTGCGGGAAAAGGCTTTCGCGGACAGCACCGCCGGATTGGCCGCATAAAAAAACGGGGCGACGCGGTCATGCCCCCAGAACAGGCGCCCGAAAAGCTGTTTGAGCAGCTCCGTCTTTCCCATGCCCCGGGGGCCTGACAGAACCGCGCTCCTGGCCTGGCTTCCATGCGCAAGGACGATCCGCCTCGTGAGCCCGTCCAGCTCTTCCTGTTTGCCGACGAAATCCTTTTCCGGGAGTGAACTGAATGGCATGCTAAGAGAATACCTCGATCCTGTTCTTCCCCTTGTTCTTGGCGCGGTAAAGCGCTTTATCAACGTTCTCGAGCAGAAGTTCGGCGGTATCTCCGTGCTCCGGATAACAGACAATGCCTATGCTGGCCGTCAAGATACAGGGCTCTGGCTTCCCACCCGCTTTCCGGGTCCACGCTGTACCCGTGGACACGCTGTTGCGGAGGCGTTCACCGATCTCGATCGCAACCGGCTCGCTGGTTTCCGGCAGGATCACCATGAACTCGTCCCCGCCAAACCGGGCCACGATGTCCATGGACCGCACCGTCTTCAACAAGGTCTCGGCTACCTCCTGAAGTATCTTGTCGCCCACGAGGTGCCCTTCGCTATCGTTGCAGGATTTGAATCCGTCCAGGTCCAGCATGAGAAGGCTCATCGGGTGTATATGCCGCTCCGACCGCGCCAGTTCGTCTTTGAGCCGTTCTTGCAGGTATCTGCGGTTCAAGAGGCCGGTTAGGGTATCGGTGATCGTCAACTTCTTGAGCTCCTCCGATTTCGCATAAAATTCGTTGCGCTCCACGACGACGGCGGCGTGGGTCGCAATGGACTGGATGAGCTTCAGGTCCTCCTCGTCGAAGACCTCACCGGTCGTCTTATCCGACAGGTTGAGCACGCCGATGACCCGGTCTGCGATCTTGAGCGGCACGCTGACGAACGACCGGGTCCGGTAATGATTCCGGTTCTTCTGCTTGATACGCGGATCGTCCTCGAGATCCTTCACCAGGTAGGGTTCGCCGCGCTCTGCCACTTTGCCGGCGATCCCCTCACCGCGCGGGATGCAGATCTTCCCCGAGACCCCCTGAATGATGCCTTTCTTCGCTTCGAGGAGCAGGGCGTCGGTCTTCTGATCGAGCATCATGAGCGATCCCTGCTCCGCCTTCAGCAGTTCGGCGGACTTGTCGAGGATCATCTGGAGAAGTGTGTCATAGTTCTGGATCGGCGTTATCGCCCGGTTCAGCTCCGACATCAAGGCGAACCGGTTGAACTTTTTATAGAGGTCCTGGTGCAAGTGAAAGTTCTCTATGAAAAGCGCGGTCTGCTTGCAGAATCCGGCGATGATCTGCCGGTCTCGATCGAGAAGGATCTGATTGGTGATGCAGAGGATCCCCCCCAAGGTCTTGTTCACCAGGATCGGGAAGAAGAACCGGGACTCGCGACCGGCAGGCGCTTTGGAGGCCGGTCCGGCAACCTGTGTCGCGGTACGAATAAATGGTTTTCCGCTGAGCAGCTCTTTGACGACGGTGTCATTCTCGTCGATGGTGATCGCCTCGGTCGGAGCCCCGCTCTTGGAGATGCCGTACAGACCGGTATATCTGCCCGCCTCCCGATCGAGTGCGAGGATGGTGATATGATCGATGTCCAGCAGCGTTGAAAGATTATAGAGCATGTCCTGGTACCGCATTTCGGGCTGCTCCACCGTAGCAGAGCCCCACAACGAGAAGACGCTCATGAGACTATCGAACTTCTTCCGCAGTGCCGCGGTCTCCTGCATATTTTGGAGGGACCGGTTCACTGTATCATCAATAAAACGACATGCTTTCCACGCCTGCTCTTGGCTGGTGAACGTGAGCGGTGCTCTTACCGCGATCGCGTCAACGCCGCGGGCTGCCGCGAGGTTCATGTATTCGCGGAAATCCTCATACGAGGAGAAGGACCCGCGCCCCAGGATCACCGCTTTTTCCCCCAGGTATTCGACGGAGAGTGCAAAGCAAACGATCTTGGCAAGGCACTTGTAGACGTCAGGCTTGCCCGTTGCGAGAACGTTCATGATGCGGGGATGGCAGGATGTTTTGCACTGAGATTCGAGGCCGGGCGAGGTTGCGAGGAAGCTCCCGCATTGTGAATGCTCGATCAACGGAGCGAAGATCAGTCTTCCCGTCTGTGAATAGACGCTGAGAGAAAAACCGAGGCTGTCGGATAGGGTCGTAAAGAGGTTATGCCATGGTTCCGATACGAAGAGATCCTGCAGGCGCTCCCCGGTGATCGCGTTCATCATTGCTCCTTCGACTATTGCATGACCGTCGTTGAACAACGTTCTTTACTGCCTACAATGTTGGCCGGTGCCTGTTTCCGAATACCGGTCAGCGAGAAGACCCGACGAGGTTTGATTCCAGCCGCGTCTTCCTCACGATCGCAAAATTCCCTGATACTTTAATAGCAATTAACGTACCATTCTTGATACTTCAGTTCCATGGCCATAATTTCTCAATATTTACAACGTGCGTTGCAGAAAATTCATATTTTGGTGTCAGGGAAGGCCATTAGATTAGTGATTTTTCTGAAAAAACACGGTGATTTGAGCAACCCCCGGGTGGTAGAATATTGAGCTATAAGGATTACGCCTTATGTCTCATTAAGAAAATATCATAAAGTGCTATGGGGCGTCAAGACATATTTTAATACTTCAGTACTATGTATTTAACTTCTCAATACTTAACAATATAGGTGATGCAGTAAGTTCACATGTTAGTGTCGGAGAAAAGGCTTTTTATCAATGAATTTTTTGAGAAAAAAACGTTGAATTGAGCAACTCCCAGGTGACAGAATATGCGCAGAAGGGTTACTTCTTCGTCAGTCAGAAAACTATCATAAGTGAAATAGGGCGTCAAGACATATTATAATTTCACACCCGGACCGGATGTCCCCGATACGGTGAGCATACCGTTGAGCGCAAAACAGGATATTGAACTGTTGCATGATGCGCCGTATATGGGTTCCTGAGGGTTCTACGCTGCGACAATACCCCTTGATCGAGGTTGATGTCCCTGGCGCAGAACCGTTGCGGTAGAGCGTTCGGTGGTGTCGCAGAGGAGGACGCGCGGCTTGTCGCGCGCGGTTTTCCTTGCATCGTACGTTCTTCGATAATGCACATCTGCCAATGGGTCTTCATCCGGGGAACGACATATCTTTTGCATGAACCACCTTGCGCAAAGAGCAGGCTACCGGAAGACAGGGATCTGCCCGTGAGATGCGGTCATGACGGTGATGCGAAGAAAGGGAGGATACCAGGGGATTTCCTCGAATGCATGCTCGCCTCCATCGCTTGCCAAGTGATAGCGCTGTTGCAAGGCTGCGGCTTTTGTGCTATTGTCAGCCCCCAATGGAGATCGTTCTCGCCACGCGTAACAAGAAGAAGGTCGAGGAGATCCGGCGGATCACTGCCGACCTCCCGATCACCGTGCTTTCCCTCGATGACTTTCCTGACTGCCCTGAGACCGTCGAGGACCGGGACAGCTTCGAAGCCAACGCGAGCAAGAAGGCTGTCGAGGTCGCGATGTGCACGGGCATGATATCGTTGGCCGACGATTCCGGCCTTGAGGTCGACGCGCTGGGCGGGGCACCGGGGGTCTATTCCGCCCGATATGCCGCGGATGCGACAAGCGGCAACGACCCAAGGAACTATGAAAAACTCCTGAAAGATCTCAAAAATATCCCTTCCCACGAGCGGGGCGCCCAGTTCGTCTGCTGTTTGGCTATGGCCTATCCAGACGGCAGGACAAGAACCTTTTTCGGCTACTCCCGTGGTCGGATCGGGTTCGAACCACGGGGAAAAAAAGGGTTCGGATATGATCCGGTGTTCCTTCCCGAGGGCTTTAATCGGACCTTCGCAGAAATGGCGGAAGAAGAAAAGGACTCGTTGAGCCACCGCGGGAAAGCTGTTGAAAAACTAGCCGAATTCCTCCATTCATTTTCAAAGCATAAAGAAAACTAATATTCAAATTATAATTTTTAACTTGCAAATAAAGGCCGTTTCAACGATATTACTGCCTGCGCCGAACCACGCTCGCACGGGAGCACTGTCGTCCTCAATTCCCCGTCACTCCTTTCGTTCGGCTGAGATCATAACTCTTACGGAGGTTCGCTCTTATGGCATCACGCGTAGTCCTGCTCGGTGCACCCGGGGCCGGCAAAGGCACCCAGGCGAAGATGCTGATCGACCGGTTCAAGATCCCGCAGATCTCCACAGGCGATATCCTCCGGAAGGCCGTTGCCGACGGCACGCCGCTGGGCAAGGAAGCCAAGGTCATCATGGACCAGGGCGGGCTTGTCTCGGACAAGATCGTGCTCGGCCTGGTGGAAGAGCGGATCAAACAGCAGGACTGCAAGAATGGTTTCATCCTCGACGGGTTCCCGCGCAACACCGTGCAGGCCGAGGCCCTGGACAAGATTCTGTCCGGCATGAACATGCCCCTTACCGTTGCATTGAACATCGACGTAGATCTGAACGACCTCCTCAAGCGCCTCACCGGCCGGCGGACCTGCAAGTCCTGCCAACAGATGTACAACATCTACTTCTCCCCACCGAAAAAGGAAGGTGTCTGCGACAAGTGTGGCAGCGCGCTCTTCCAGCGCGATGACGACAAGGAAGCAACCATCAAAAAGCGGCTCGATGTGTACCAGCAGCAGACCGCACCGCTCATCGACTACTATTCCAAGAAGAAGATCATGAAGACCGTCGTGGGCGTCGGCAGCATCGAGGACATCTTCAAGAAGGCGGTTGCCGCCATCGAGGCTTAGTAGCAGGCAGACCACGAAAGAACACGGTGGCAACAGACCACCGGCAATAACAATTCATAGCCTGATAAGGAGGAACGCAGTATGGCACTGGTAAAGCCTCATGGAAAAAAGAAGAAGCTTATGCCGCTTCTTCTGGAGGGCGCGGCCCTTCACAAAGAGCTCAAGAAGGCCAAGACCCTGAAGCAGCTCAAAATCTCCTCGCGCGAGACCGCAGACCTCGTGATGATGGGCATCGGCGCATTCACGCCGCTCACGGGATTCATGACCAAGAAGGATTGGAAGGGCGTGTGCGACAAGTACAAGCTGGCAGATGGCACGTTCTGGCCCGTCCCGGTGACGCTCTCCTGCACGCCCGAGTTCGGCGCGTCGCTCAAGAAGAATGAGGAGATCACCCTCGTGGACGAGGAGTCGGGCGAGATCATGGCCACCATGAAGGTGACCGAAAAGTACGCCATGACCAAGGCCGACAAGGAGCACGAGTGCACGAAGATCTTCCGCACCAATGACGTAGCCGGTCATCCGGGCGTGCAGAAGGTCATGGGCCAGCCCGACATGAACCTTGCCGGTCCGGTGAAGGTCCTCTCCGAGGCCCACTTCCCCGAGACCTTCAAGGGTATCTACATGCGGCCTGTCGAGACCCGCAAGCTGTTCGAGGCCAAGGGATGGAGCAAGATCGCGGCGTTCCAGACCCGCAACCCCATGCACCGGTCCCATGAGTACCTGGCGAAGATCGCCATCGAGACCATGGACGGTGTGCTGATCCACCAGATCCTGGGCAAGCTGAAGGAAGGCGATATCCCGGCCGATGTGCGCGCGAATGCCATCGACACGCTGATGGAGAAGTACTTCGTGAAGGACAGCGCCGTGCAGTGCGGCTATCCCATGGAGATGCGGTATGCCGGTCCGCGCGAGGCGCTCCTGCACGCGCTCTTCCGGCAGAACTTCGGCTGCAGCCACCTGATCGTCGGCCGCGACCACGCCGGCGTGGGCGACTACTACGGCCCCTTCGACGCCCAGAAGATCTTCGACGAGATTCCGGCGGGCGCCCTCGAGACCCAGCCGCTCAAGATCGACCACACCTTCTATTGCTTCAAGTGCGACGGCATGGCCTCCATGAGGACCTGCCCCCACAGCAAGGAAGACCGTCTCATGCTGTCCGGCACCAAGCTCCGGAAGATGCTCTCCGAGGGCGAGAACGTGCCCGACCACTTCAGCCGTCCCGAGGTGCTCGAGATCCTCAAGAAGTACTATGCGGGCCTCACCGAGAAGGTTGAGATCAAGCTGCACAGCCACGCCGAGGGGACGCATACGCACAAGTAACACCTGAGCAACCACTGCGAAAGCAGATCATTTCATTCTAACGATAGGAGGTTTCGCAACATGCCGAGTTACGTTATCACCGAGAAGTGCGACGGCTGCAAGGCGCAGGACAAGACAGCGTGCCAGTACATCTGTCCGAACGACCTCATGACCCTGAACAGGGACATCATGAAGGCCTACAACCAGGAGCCGGAGCAGTGCTGGGAGTGCTACAACTGCGTCAAGATCTGCCCGCAGCAGGCGATCGAGATCAGGGCCTACCAGGACTTTGCTCCTCTGGGCGCGAACGTCATCCCGATGCGGGGAACGGATTCCATTATGTGGACCATCAAGTTCCGGAACGGGAAGCTCCAGCGCTTCAAGTTCCCGATCCGCACCACGGCAGAAGGCTCGGTCGATCCCTACAAGGGCAAGCCTGAAGTGGACATGGCAAAAATCAAACAGGCCGGTTTCTTCACCACCACGAAGCCGATGCCGGTCATCAAGAAATAAGGAGGATAGGATAAATGGAAAAAGAGACCTGTACGTTTTCGTTCTGCAAGAAGCCTGAGATCGAGACGGTCGAGACCGACCTCCTCCTGATCGGCGGCGGTATGGCCTGCTGCGGCGCGGCTTTCGAGGGCGCACGCTGGGCGAATCCCAAGAAGATGAAGATCACCATGGTGGACAAGGCCGCGACCGACCGGTCCGGCGCCGTTGCAATGGGCCTTTCCGCCATCAACACCTACATGGGTGAGAACGATCCGGCGGATTATGTCAAGATGGTTCGGAACGATCTCATGGGCATCATCCGCGAGGACCTGGTCTATGACCTGGGCCGCCACGTCGATGATTCCGTGCAGCTCTTCGAGGAGTGGGGACTTCCGATCTGGAAGATCGGCGACGATGGCTTCTCCCTCGACGGTTTTCAGGCAAAGGAAGCCGGCAAGGTTTCCCTCAAGGACGGCGGCAAGCCGGTCCGTTCCGGTAAGTGGCAGATCATGATCAACGGCGAGTCCTACAAGGTCATCGTGGCGGAAGCCGCGAAGAAGGCCCTGGAGTCCAACCGTGCCGCCACCGGCGTGAAGACGAACCATTACGAGCGCGTTTTCATCGTGAAGCTCTACAATGACGCCAAGGAGCCCAATCGCGTTGCAGCGGCGGCCGGTTTCAGCGTCCGCGAGAACAAGATCTATATCTTCAAAGCCAAGGCCATGGTGCTGGCAGCAGGCGGCGCCGTGAACGTGTTCCGTCCCCGGTCGACCCAGGAAGGCCAGGGCCGCGCCTGGTATCCGGTGTGGAACTCCGGTTCCGGCTACGCGCTCGGTCTGCAGGCCGGCGCAGAGCTGACCATGATGGAGAACCGGTTCGTGCCCGCCCGCTTCAAGGACGGCTACGGCCCGGTGGGCGCCTGGTTCCTGTTCTTCAAGGCCAAGGCGACCAACAGCCTTGGTGAGGACTATTGTGTCGATGCAGAGGCGCTGGCGGAAGCCAAGGCCAAGTATGGCAAGTATGTCGACAACCTCGGCACTGCCATCCGGAACCACCTGATGATGCGCGACATGAAGAAGGGCAAGGGCCCGATCCTCATGAGGACCGATGAGGCGATGGCAGCCATCAACAAGACCTTCATCGAGAAGCTCGGCGAGAAGGAAGGCGCCAAGAAGGTGAAGCACCTGGTCGCTGAAGCATGGGAAGACTTCCTCGATATGGCCATCGGCCAGGCCGGCCTCTGGGCGTCCAAGAATGTCGAGCCGGACAAGGTCCCGTCCGAGATCATGCCGACCGAGCCGTACCTCCTCGGTTCGCACGCGGGCTGCGCGGGCTTCTGGTGCTGCGGTCCTGATGACCTCGGCGCGCCGGAAGAATGGAACAAGAAGTGGCCGGCAGGCAACTACAACCGTCAGTCGACCGTGAAGGGCCTCTTCATGTGCGGCGACATCTGCGGCGCTTCAGGCCATAAGTTCTCGTCCGGTTCGCACGCGGAAGGCCGCATCGCCGCCAAGAACGCGATCGCGTTCATCCTCGACAATCCGAACTACACCCCGACGATCAAGGAGACCGAGGACCA
>JAAXXJ010000549.1 GCA_013334545.1 Nitrospirota bacterium
CGTCAGCAGTGGCCGCGCCCATTCCGGAAAAGAATCCGGCCCTGCGGCCATGCATCAGCGTGCGGCGCGCACACAATACGCCGATGGGCCCGACAGGCGCTGCTATCACGAACCCGATGATGAGGCCTTTCAGAAGAAATACGGTATCCATGGGATAATGGGCCCCATTCTACTGAATTCGGGCAGGCTTTTGCAAGAGATTTTGCCTTTCTCTGCTCAGGGTGATATGATTTACCTCATACCGTCATCCCTGCCAAAGAGGTAAAGTAGGATCATTGAACGAACATTCGAACCGAGGAGGTCTACCATGAAGAATGAAAAGAACGAGGGATGCCCGTCCTGTGCATCGGTGGCAATGGCCGAGCCGGCCATTGGCGGAGATGAGGTAAAAAGACTGTCCCACTGGCCGATCCAGCTCAAGCTCATCGGCACGATCGCGCCGTTCCTGAACAACGCAGACCTGCTGGTTGCGGCGGACTGTACCGCCTTCGCCACGCCGTATTTCCACTCAGAGTTCCTGAAGGACCATAAGGTCCTGATCGGGTGCCCAAAGCTCGACGACGGCATGCAGTACGTAGAGAAATTCACCCAGATCTTCAGCACCACGCCCATCAAGAGCCTCACGGTCCTCCGGATGGAAGTGCCCTGCTGCGGCGGGATGACCATGATCCTGAAAGAGGCCCTGAAGAGGTCGGGCAAGAACATCCCCTTCACCGAGACCGTGATCAGCGTGAAAGGCGACAAGCTCTCGGAGAAGCCTGTCACCGTCTGACGCATCACCTCCCTTTTCTTAAAAAAACAGGACGAGGAGAGCTGACCACTGCTCTCCTCGTCCTATTTGTTCCGTCTTCTGAGGCCGCCGTTGTAAAAGCATTAGGCCGTCGCACGATCCCCGCGCAGCCCGCTATCCTAAATGCTCTCTTAACCTTGCCGAAAACTCCTCGGCCATCTTTTTCTTGCCGATACCGGCGATCGTGCCTCTGCAGGGATCAACCAGGTTGGCTAGGTCGGAATTGCTCTTGCATCTTTCGATCTTGGAAACGAACGTATCGGCTTCGGGCCCAAGGACCGCGTACATCGTATCAATCATGTACTGCTTCGCCATCTTGTTCAATACTGGTCCCTTGTTCTCCACAGCATGGAGCTCGGATTTTGGTGCGGCCCTGCGCTCGATGAAGCCGTGCGACTCTAGGTCGGCCACAATGGCCTTGCCGTCGAACATGCCTGAAAGCCTGGCGAGCAGCGCATGCTCGTTCATTATTCCGTCGATCATGATGAGTACCGAACGGTGCTTGACCGGAAGTTTGTTGGCCTTCGTGACGATCTCTTGCTCGCCCTTTGCAGACTTGATAAAGATATCTGTTGCATCCATGGTCTCCCCCTGCGGATATCCGCTCTTGCTCCGACAATTGGGATTGTATATAACCTGATGATTAATGTGCAATTCAGCTGCCAGGGATCTTTCCATCATGAATACAATGGCTTAAAGAACTGCAGCTTGTCTCAT
>JAAXXJ010000550.1 GCA_013334545.1 Nitrospirota bacterium
CTTGATGCAATCTGGGCAACGGCCCAGAGGACGCTAGACTCGTGGTCAAAGCATAAAATTAGGCGACTTTGTAACATGACTTAGCGCGTTTGTATTAGTGCCAGAAGCTGATAGCATCACAAACAGAAATTGAGATCCTTCGTTCTCTGTGTCTCTGAGCCTCTGTGGCAGAATCGGATTCTTCGGAGGATGTGTGCAGCCTGATTTTACCGGCAAACGGGTGACGGTGGTGGGCATGGCGCGGAGCGGCATCGCCGCGGCGCGGGTCCTCCACTCGCTGGATGCCCGCGTGACCATCACGGACAAGAAGCCGCTGGGACAGCTCGCGGAGCAGGTCCAGGCGCTCGGACAGGGGGAGATCAAGGTCGAGGCGGGCGGCCACCCGGACAGGATCTTTGTCGAGGCCGAGCTCATCGTGCTCTCCCCCGGCGTGCCGAAGATCCCGCAGGTGCTGGCAGCGCGCCGGCATGGCGTGCCGGTCATCAGCGAGCTCGAGCTCGGCTGGCTCCTGTCCGACGCCCCTTTCGTAGGGATCACCGGAACGAACGGCAAGTCCACGGTCACGACGCTCGTGGGCCTCATGCTCAAGAAGGCGGGGAAAAAGGTCCTCGTTGCCGGGAACATCGGGAACGCACTCACCGAGACACCTGATTTGCTCCATGGTCAGGACTGGATCGTAGTGGAACTCTCGAGCTTTCAGCTCGAGGACATCGACACCTTCCGGCCCCGCGTGGCGACGGTCCTGAACATCACCCAGGACCACCTGGACCGGTACAAGGACATCACCGAGTACGGCGAGGCCAAGGCGCGGATATTTGAGAACCAGCACAGGGACGACGTCCTGGTCCTGAACTTCGATGATCCGCTCGTGCGGGCACTTGCATCGCGCGCCCTGTCGCGGGTGGTCCCGTTCTCCCGGTCCGAACAGCACGAGAGCGGGGCTTATATCGAGAACGGCCAGCTCGTGGTACGCGGAGAGACCGTGTGTGGCATCGATGAGATCCGGATCAAGGGTGTGCACAATCTCGAGAACGCCATGGCCGCATCCGCCGCGGCGCTCGCAGCAGGAGCGGACCGGGCATCGGTTGCCGCGGTCCTCAGGGAGTTCCCGGGGCTCGAACACCGTCTCGAGTTCGTGCGGGAAAAGGACGGCGTAACCTATATCAACGATTCCAAGGGCACCAACGTCGGCGCCGTGATGAAGTCGGTCGAGGGGTTCACGCGGCCGGTTATCCTGATCGCCGGCGGCCTCGACAAGGGGAGCGACTTCAGCCCTCTCGCCGGGCTGTTCAAGGAACGGGTGAAGCTGCTCATCCTCATCGGCAAGGCGGCTGGCACAATGGCCGGGGCGCTCGGTGGGTCCACCGAGACTGTCTTCGCGAAGACGCTCACGGACGCCGTGCAGCTTGCCGCAGCGCGGGCCACACGCGGCGACGTGGTGCTGTTATCGCCTGCCTGCGCGAGCTTCGACATGTTCAAGGACTTCGAGGACCGGGGGCGGCAGT
>JAAXXJ010000024.1 GCA_013334545.1 Nitrospirota bacterium
CTGTCCCCAGGGCGGCCGCGGTCATCACCGTGCCGATGTACGCTGTGTCCGGTCCAAGCGTCACCGACGATACCAAGGGCGGCGTGTTCGCAATGACGACGGGAGCCGTTGTGAACGTATTGCCGGTTGAGTACTGGTCTGCGGGGACCGCCTCGGCATAGACGGTTGAGCCCTTGTGGAAGGGACCCGGCTGGAGGGAACTGTTCGAACCGCTCTGAACAAGGACGGAATCGACGTACCACCGGAATTCCATGATCAGGGCATCCCCTTCGAGATCGCTGGCGAAATAGCTTATGTTCAGCGTCGTATCGGCTGCAGGCAATTCAGGAACAATGACAGCACTGCGGACCACGGGCGGCATGTTGTCCGACGGTCTGGTCGTGCCGGTGCCCGCTGGTCCCGTCAAGGATGTTGTACGGGCAGCGGTCCCTGCCGGTCCCTGTTCCCTTGAAGGCGACAGGACAATTGCCACGGCAACCAGAACAAGCAGCAGCACGATGACGACCAGTGCCCAGGTGAGACGGATCTTCGCGACGCCGCCTGATATCTGAACGGAACTCCCCGATTCCTCGTCCTTGTAAATAATGATCTTTTGCTTGGGAGGTCTTTGACGGGGACCGGCCATCGGCGCAGTGCTCCTATATCTTTTTATTTGGCTCTTTTTATTGCGAAATGGAAATGAAGATCGTATACTGCGCTATCCCGCCGTGTCCGTCGTCAGCCATGAGCGTCACGCTTTTTTCCCCCTTGAAGTCAGGGGGCACATTCCAGACAAGCTCTCCGGTTGAGCGGTCCATGGTCATCCCCTCGGCAGGGTCCACCAGGGAATAGGCGACTGCGTCTCCATCGGGGTCCACGGTCTGTGCCTGGTACGAATACCGGCTTCCGACATAACTGAAATTCTTGTGCTCGCTGAAGGACGGAGGGATGTTGCTGATCTCGCGTTCCAACACCATCGCAGTGCCGTAGCTCTGGCCGTCATAGGGCCTGAGGCTCACGGCCACGTTGTCCCCTCTCTTGACCTGGCCGGTGATCGTTGCAGCGTTCCCCGCCGGTGCCCCGTTCCGCGTCCATGCATACAGGACCGTTACCGGATCTCCATCGATGTCCATCGCTTCCGCCTCAATCATCAGGGTGTCACCAGGCTTGAATGTTTCCGGCAGCAGTCTGACCTTGGTGAGCTCCGGCGGGCTGTTCCTGATCTCCACGATGTTGGACCGGACCTCTTGTCCCAGGACTGTCGCTCGCGCCTGTACGGTCGAGCCTTTCGCGGCAGCGGAACAGTTGAACTGGGCAGGGACCTCGGTCGAGACGGGACTGTCGTTCAGGAGCCATTGAACGTTTGTCGAGGATATGTCAAAACCGACCGCGTTGACGCCGAGGGTCGTCTGACGGTTCGGCTCCCGGGGCGATATTGCGAGGGAAAAGGAACCGGAGACAGCCGGCCCTGCAGGGGCCGGTAGAGACGCGGACCCGCTGGCTGCGGGTCTTTGGACAGGAGGAACCGACGGCTTGTCCGAGGTACAGGAACCAAGGACGAGCAGCAGGGAAACCATAATCGTTCCGAGGGGAGCACGATGCATATCAGTATTGATACAGGATCGAAAGCTTGGCCCGCTCCGAGGGATTCGCGGCGTTTTCCGCGTCCACTTCGATCGTATATAGGTACGGCCTGGGGGTAACTTGGACCTCACCGGCATTGTTAAACACGACGCCTTGGCCGTAGAGTCCTGACCCGCCGGCTGCCGTATTTCCCGGGAAAGTATTTGCAATATTCCCATACACGTTATAGGTCGTCCCGGAGCCGAGTTTCATGGTAAAGTCTGCCGTGGAAGCCGTTATGGTAAGGCTCGTTCCGCACAGGGCCGACCACGTCGTCGATCGCGTCAGCATTTTCGCTGCAATTCCGGACTTTGTCTTACCATCGTCAGTGGTTCCCGTGCACCCTGCGTTATCAGTAACAGTAGGGCTGAGCCCCGCTAAGTTCGCTTTGAACGTACTCACATCCGTGCTCGAACCCCGGGTAGCCAGCAGTTGGCCAATGACCGCCCAGCCGCCGAAGGCGGCATCATGCGCCGTTCGGTAGCGCTTCTCGATGCCGCTGATCTGCGTTCCCACCATGATCATATAGATCAGGCTCGTCATGACCGCCAGGACGATCGCCGAAAGGACGATCACCACGAGAAGAACCGCCCCCCGTTCGGAACGTGTTCCCATGCGGCCGGACTGGTCGCGTTCAATGGTCATATGTAATGTTCGTTCTTTCATGACTATCACCTTCTCCGTCAAGCAGAATCGCGAAACAATTACTGCAAATTGCTGGGTTTGACGACCAGCGTGTAGAGCTTCCAGCGGTAATGACTCCAATCCGTGATGTTCGCATTCAGGTCAAAGTTCCTGCCAACATCGCCAATGTCGCCGCCTATTTGCCCCACCCGGGGGGTTGGATTGGGATAGGTATAGTTCCTGTCCCGCTGCCCTTCCTGGGCAAGAATATAAACCCTGACTTCTTTTACCTGGCTCCGGATCGTATCCGCCGGATACGCCACGATGTTCGAGATGTCCTCAAACTTCTGCATCACCGTTCCATCTCCATTCACATCATTGACAAAGGCGACCTGCATGTCCGCCACGCATTCCAGGAGCGGCTGAGGAGTGAGAAAACCCGTGCTATTGTGCGCTATCACCGCCTTGTAGAGAATGCCCGTGCCTGCGGCGCAATAACGGGGCAGATCAGACGCGGTGACGGGCTGCTGGACGTAATAATCCGCCCGGTTGAACGGCATTTTGAGAGGCGTGTTCGGATCCACGCCGTAGACAACGCTGGGATCCGACCGGTTGGTCGAAAAGCCGGCGACATTCGAGAAGGTGTTCGAAAAACCGCCCAAAGTATGGGGGACCAGTATCCGGCTATTCGCATCCTGAGAGATGACGATGATATGGTCGGTGGCCAGCAGGTTGTCGGCGGCCGGCGTCCAAACATTGGTCGACACCGCAGGAGACGTGTAAAGAAAGTTCCAGTGTTCACTGGTGCTGTTCATCGCCACGTTGATGGCTTTGACCACCAGGCGATCGGTCCCTTGCCATCCTGTCCCGTTCCCGCTGAAAATGGCCCTCGGCGGGTTGGTTGGAGCATCATTGAATTGCGCGGGATTGTAGAGTTCCCCCACAGGATTAGTAAGCTCTTGATAGTTTGTCAATCCATCCCAGGGCAGCCCGTATCCGGCGTTCTCGATGTCGCGCCGCATCATCTCAAGGCCAAGTATCCCTTCGATATTGGTCACAGTGATCTTGCTCTGCTGTTTGAATTCGGACAGGAGCGACACGAACATCTGGGACGACGCCGTGATCACGATCATGAAGATCCCCATCACGATGAGCAGTTCCAGCAAGGTAACTCCGGATTGACGGTTCTTCATTTTTTCCCCACAATGACGGTGGTGCTGTGGCTGAATGTTGGTCCCTTGTATGTCCAATCGACTTTCACGGTGATCTGCTTGATGCCCGTACTGAGATCGGTGATGGTCGTGGTAACGGAGAAGTCTTTCTGGAAGCTTCGAAGATTCCTCGTCATGGTCGCAGTGGTGACACCCGGGTTCAGCAGCGGGTCAATAAAGGTCTGCGTCCACGCCCGCGCACGGAGATCGCCGATTGTCTGGTCGGCGATACGGACGGCCTCTTCCCGCAGTGAATTTCTCAGATTTTCCTGGAACCCGAGAAGAGAGGTCTGCACGAGCGCCAACGATACGACCATCAGAAAAACCGACGCGATCATGACCTCGAGCAGAGACATGCCCTTGTTATCGAGCTTTACACTGTGTGCCATCCCATTTCCCCAATGAGTTCCTGACCTCTGAAATTGCGATGCAGTCATATTCACCGTTCGCTTCCACGGTAACACGGACCGTTCCCGTAGTCGTCACATTCGTATCAAGAAGGCCCTTTGCGTTAAATTGCAGCGGCGATGCAGCTGACCATTGATTCGGAGGCGGCCATGAAGTAATAGTAACAGGAAAATTCGGCATCAGGCTCTTTTGCAGGATCTGCGTATCGGCTCCGATCGTCAGGGTTCCATCACCGTCTGGTACTGGGCTGGTGTCCTCATAGACGGCATACTGCGTCGACGTGAAGGCAACAAAATGGATCCGGTTCCGCTGCATCGCCCTGATCCGCGTGCTCATCAGGTCAACGTACATTTCCTTTATTTGTTTCTCAACATTGTACCGGTCCATCATACCCCGGTACGAGAAGAATCCTATGCCGATCAGGATTCCGATGATGGCCACGACCATGATGATCTCAATCATGGTGAAGCCTTTGTCGTTCGATCTATTCACTCTGCACACAGTTCCCATGATGCCACGCTTATCGTTCCTTGATATGGATGACCTTCCTGGTCGGTGGTGGACCGGCGATGATCGAAAGACCCTGCGCCTCAGGAGGCTTGCCTTCCATGGCTGCCGACTTTCTTCCTCCGGCGTCGGTAAATGCCGTGGAAAGGTCCTTCTGTTCTATAGCTCCGGTGGACACCTGGATCAGGGCCTTGCCATTCAACAGGGCGGGAGGGCCTCCGGTATTATATTGCAACGCCCAGATGAAGCTTTTTCCTCCAAAGGTGCATATGTCGTTCGTGGGCTTATACGTGGTGGAGTATACAATGCCCTGCCCGAGCGATGCAAGGGGGTCTGTTATCATTCGTTCGGCAGAGAAGCTCGTTGCAGGGTCCGGCGCGTAAGTATACGTCCCCGTTGGGTCGAGCGCCAAGTACCAGCCTTTCACCGTCGCCCCGTTCCCTACAGAGGTGCTCGGGACATTGGCAACATCCGAGACGTCCGTCAGGCCGTTGAACGGACTGGCGGCCAGGGTGGCCGGAGTCGTGCAGGTGGGGTCATACCCTGACGAGCTGAAACAAGGTTCCTTGACGCCGAACAGGAACCGCTGCCCACCCTCATCGTCCGCGGAGGACTGCGTGAAATAGTACCGCCCTGTCCCGAAATAGACCCACAGGTTGTTATTGGTCTTGTCGATGATCTTGGTCACTGCTGACGTTACCGGACCGATGTTGTCGATAAAGATGCTCCATGTCCAGCTCGAGGGGTCCGCGTCCCTCTTGGTGGAAAGCCTGCCCATGCCCCCGTTCGTCCACGTATTAACAGTGCAGATATTACTGCTCGAAAACGGCGAGGGGGCCGCGGTAGTGGCAGTGCACTTTTCTGTGTACGGCACATACATGACCTCATCCTGATAGTCGTTGTTGTCCGTGTCAAGGGTGGAACCGACAAGGGAGCCGGCGAATGCATTGGAAATCCCCGTATCCAGGGTCCTGAGTAGATTGCCGGTCCTCAGGTCAAGGATGAAAAGCTTCAGGTTCTGGTCCGAGGTGCCCATGAACTGATGATCGCCCGTGCTGATCGGCCCGGTCGGGCCCGAGCCGAAGATCACGAACCAGTTGCCGTTCTTTAATTTGTCGGGCACCCCCGCGGTTTTCCCGTTTATCCTCACCACGGCGGGTCCCGTGGATGCGAATCCGAGCTCTGTATTCGAGAATTCCCAGAGAAGCTTCGGGTTGTTCTGGTCCGTGATGTCAAGGGCAAAATAGGAGGAATACCCCACATTCGGGATGGGAGTCTTTACGCAGTTCGTGCAGGTATCAGTGGAATTCTTGCACGCCCCGCCGAACCGCATGCCGCCGATCAAAATGGTCTTCCAACTGCTTACGGTCCGCGTATCATCGGGCGAACCATCGATGCTCGCGTCAAAGATGAACGGCGTAAGGTCCACGGAATAGAGATGGCAATAATTGGGGTCCGCCATGTACTGCAGGTACGGCAGAACGTTCTTGGGGATGAATGCCCACATCTCCTTGCCGCAGGGCACGGCGTCACCGGCCTTGCAGACATCGCCCGTGTCCGGGTTCACCAGCCTTGCCTTCTCCTTCTCGCCCTGGCCGCCCCATTTCAGCTGGAGGGTCCCGAGCTTGAAGGCATGCAGCATCCCGTCGTTCCCCCCGGTAAAGACCATGCCCCGCGCCTTGTATGCCGCGGTGGTGGTGAAATGATTATTGTCAGCGGGGTCTCCCAACTCGCTGTCCTTGCTGTACGTCAGGTCCCCGTATACCTTCCAGTAGCTGTTCAGCGGCGCCCACGATGAAATCTTCGGGGTCGAGTTCACGATATCGCCGAGTTTCCAGACCCGCGCGGTCGAGTCGATAGACTCGACCTTTACGGTCCGGGAACGGTAGCCGCTGGCATCCACGCCCTGCACCCAGTCGATAAGTTTCGCCGCATCGGCCGCGGTGGTCACGCTCAGATACGACACCAGCGTCGCCGAATTATCGGCGTCGGCAGTACCGGCGGACGGCAAGGGGTTTATCGTGTTGCTCGAAAAATTTCCCGCCAGCAAACTGGTCCCGTCGATGGTCGTGTAGATCTTTCTCTTCCCGCCGGCAGCATCGGCAACGTTGACATTCCGCTTCCACAACATCGTGCCCGCTTCCCAGAGGTTCCCCAACGCTTCAAAGTCAATGTCCGGCAGCAGTTGAGTGCCTATCACGCCGTTGCCGTTGGGGTCTTCCCACCGACGCGCTTTTGCCTTTGCTGAGGACTTATCGAAATAGAGTGAAACGATGTAGTCGTGGGTGGATCCGGAGGTCGTGGCAGTAAGATTGAGAATGCCGTCTCCGTCCTCTTCTCGAATATTGCTGGTCGTGAAGAGGGGGTCCACGTAATACCACAAGTTGGTGATCCTGCCGGTCCAGTTAATTTCATCGAACGACGATCCGTTGGAAAACTTCCTTAAGGGGTAGAACACCGCCTGGACGAGATTTGCGCCGCTCCCCTCGCCGGAAGCAAGAACCGACGCTGCCGTTCCCGAGGTTACCCGCTTCAAAATATCCTCTATTGCGGCTGTGATGCTGGCCTCAAGCTTATATCCGTCATCGCCTTCATAGTAGGTGACCGGATCGTCCGTGCCGTCGGATTTAATGACGCCGTCACCGTTGCTGTCTCGATAACATTCCGCCGGAGCTGTCGTGCAGTCAGGCTTATTATTGCCATCCAGGTCATTAAATCCTCCAAATATGGAGGCATCCATTAATAACGTAGAACCGCTGCCGAATAAATACACGGGATAAAGGTAAATATTCTGCGTTCCCGGTAGGCTTTGCCGCCATGTCGTCGGTATATCGGTTTCCGCGCCGGGACGCATGTCGTTTGTCCTTGCCCAGTAGGCGACGTCGATCAGATAATCACTGCCGCTATTGGGATATGTTTGTCCCACTGCGGTCCCGGCAAATCTGGGGTTGGGATTGTTGGGAGAACCTCCATAACCAGAACACGCTTTTATATTCGTAACGGTGCAGGCAGAGTATGGCGCTGAGGTAGACGATCCAGGAATGGTTTGATCGCCATATGACTCGCCGTCCGTCATCAGAAGGATGTATGACTTGGCACAGGGCACATATTTATCAGCTATACTGGCGTCAGTGAAGTCATAAAAAAACGGATCTTTGGAAGTGGGAACCTTATTGGCGGCTGAAGCACCGGCACAGTTATAAGTGCCGTTCCCGGCGCCGACGCAACCTTTGGTATAGTCAGAGCTGCTATAATACGTTGAATCCTGCCGGAAATATCTTACCAATTCATAAAGGGTCTCTCCCAGCGGGGTGCCGCCTGAACCGGTCAGTTCGCTGATGGACTTAAGTATAACCGAAACCGAGCCGAAATCTGCGTAGTCAACGATTTTCCCCCCTTCACCAGAGGAATTATAATTGGCCAGTCCGAACCTGACATCGGCGGTCATTTTATCAAGAACCCCGCTTGCCGCTGTAGCCCCCTGATCAACGATAATATTATACGGCCCTCCGGCGGTCGGAGAGGAAACGTTTATCTGTATGTAGACCTGGCTTACTGTGGGATAATACGAGGTTGATGGGTTTCCTGCTCCTGATAAGGAGGCCTTGACACCAAAACCCAGCAAGCTTCCGTCGGCAGCAGTGCCGATGAGATCAGACCACTGCCAGGCCGCCAGGGTCTGGGGATTCATTGTGAACGAACCTAATGAAACGACTGCATAGCTTGTGGACAATGCGGATAACCCTGAAGCGAATTCCACCTCTGTAGTTGAACCCTTCAGCCTCAGCACACCCTGAAGATTTACGGTGCTGCTGCCCGTCTTCTTGGCATACGCATAAACAGCGACACTGGCAATAGTGCCGGAAGATCCTACCAGGGTAGCATCAGCATGGTTATACCCGAATAAAGCCGCCTCTGTTGATGATTTATTCACAATATAGTCAGTCGTATTGGCAGTTGTTTCATCCACGACCTGATACGCAGAACCTGTACCAGTCTTTACCCATGCAGCGGGAAAAGTATAAGCAGGATTCGTGCTGCTGAAATTGCTGTTTGGATACAATTTGAACGTGGGCGCGTCATTGAACGCTATTCTGAACTGGTACGAACCGTCAGTTGCTACGGTATACTTATAATCGCCCACAAAAGGGTAAATGAGATTTGTGGCCGTACTATCATGGGACTTATCATCTGTAGCGCATGTCCAGCTGCTTTGCGGGTTGGCATTTCCATACAGCTTCACCGGATTAGTCGTCCGGTCAGCAGCAGCGTAGGTGCCGGAGCTCGCCCTGCCGCCAATCAGGATCTTCTTCGCAACGTCTTGCCTGGACATGGTTATCCAGTTAAGGAAGTTGCCGCTTGCGACCGGGTTCGCCGCAGTTCCGTTTGTAATGGCAAGAGCGTACGGTATCCATCTATTAGGCGTACCTGATGTGTCGTATCGGTAATTCTTTGTCGGATCAAAATATCCGTAGTAATTACCGGATACGAATTGTGCGGGAACGTAACTGCTTTGATAGGCAAGACAATTCATGCTGCCTGAGCTATCCAGCATAATGAGAACGTTCGGTGAAATGTTCTGGGATACAAAAGGCGGCGTAAGGCAGTAGCTATTCATTGCGCCTTCGGCAGGGGCGAATGGCAAAAACACGCTTGCGAGAATGAGCGGGAAGAACATCTTGAATATGTTTTTATCGTCGCGTTTCATGGCTTCTCCTATCCGGCAACTTCCTCGATAAGAATTATCATAAAACCTTCACTTCTATACTCGTATTCAAAATATACATTGTGAGGCAGCGAAATATCTCTCAGTAATATGCTTTCATCCCGGTAATTCCGAATAGTTACCGATGGAGACACCAGATAACCTATCTTATCAATAATGACTGTTCCATCGTCCTCGATAGATGTCAACATCCCGTATGCCTTAACCTTGCCGGCAGCAGAGACATCTGAACTCGCGGCTAATGTTAATGCGAGTACGATGAACACCGCAAGGAACATGGCAATGGTCTTTTTTCTTTTGCAGACATCGGTCTTTCTTAACGTCATCTTATTATTACGCATAGTCATCCCCTTATCAAGATCATTCACTTACTATTTCCTAGCGGTTCGCATCATGATCATGCCCTTCTCCCTGCTAATGGTTATGCGATCTTACTATGTTCCGAGGTTTGTCATGAGCAGAGGACCTGTCGATTACCGCTTCCGACATCATGAGATCATCGGCCTCCCAGACATGATGCCTGCACTGCGGACAACGCTCCCAGATCATTGCTTCAGGATTATTCGTGACGATTGCTGCCGAGCATTCCGGGCAGATGATCTTGTATTGCTTCATGATATGCCTTTCATTCCAACTGATCATGTGCTTTCAATTACCGATCTTTGCAACTGTTGTACCATAATAACAAGCTTTAATTACAATAAGTTAGCATGGATTATTTCAGAAAATGACAATCTGAAATACCGAGATATGTAATGGATTACACAATAGTGATTATGCAATGGTATTCATGGGTAAGCAGCAAATGATTTTAATAAAAGGCACATTTAAGCGACGGATGAAGGGATATAACCCTCTCCCGGCAGGATTGTATGGACCGGGGGGGTTCTTAAACTTCAATGTCACATGCCATAAGCGCCCATGAGCACTTCGGGCTGCCGCAACATCACCAGACAGGAGTCTTTTTTTCATGCGGCTCTCACAACTTTTAACGCGACTGTTTGAAATCATGACAATGCGGTCCATTTTTTCCCGCCGCATGAACGCCACAGCCTTGTCCTCCCCGTCAGGGTCACGGTTATCGCCATGGTCTCTTTTCCGTTCGTGAGGTAAAGAGCGCCGGCAGGAATGACCGTACCCTTCGGATGGAAATGCGCGCGGTTCTTTATCCCTTCACTCTCAAAAGAAATGCCGTCGGCAGGAGGCATTTCACCCGGCTCGGTGGGTTTTCCCTTTACGCTGGGATCAGTGCCGAATCGAATCCCTTCGGGAATATTTACGTAGCGCGATCCATTCATGGTGTATGAGTTGGTGGTCGGATCGAAGGACAGGTAACAGGACTCTCTGCCCGACCAGGCCGTGATACGGGCGAGTCGAATGTCTGCCGCGAGTGTTTCGACCGCACTTCTCAGCCGAATCGATCCTGCGTAATCCTGCATGGACGCAAACGCCAGCGAGCACAGGACGCTGATAATGGCCAATACAACGATCACCTCCATCAGTGAATAACCCTCGCTGTCAGTTTTAAACATGACCACACCTCCTGCATTGAGATCGTTACTTCTGCAGGAGCGTAGCAAGGATGTGTTACCAGACTATTGCCATTACTATACGGAATACAGGCAATTCCTTTTTGGTCAATTATTATTTTTCAGAGGATCGGACAAGAAGACATAAAGACGGATGATGATAAGGAGCACACAAAGAAACTGAACCATCGGCAGGATTACAAGCATAAGAGGTCAACGGGAGGGTCATTGAAGCTCCCTGCAGCTGGCTGCAGGGAATCTTCGATCCTGAGGGGAGAATGTTTATCCTGATCGATTGCTCATCCCACAGCAAGCCTATTGGGAAGGCGCTGGCCCCTGGATCCATCCACATGTATCCTGATGTCCTGGAGAAAGGAATTCCGGTTTGTTCGACTTGTCGGTTGTTGCCTCAGATATCAGGGAAGATGACCGGGGTAAGATCTATTTTTTGGGGGCATTAACGAGATATTCATGCATCGCCTGGGCGGCCCTTCTCCCCGCGCCCATGGCCGAGATGACCGTGGCCGAACCGGTCACGATGTCGCCGCCGGCAAAGACCCCCGGCTTGCTGGTCTGTCCGGTCCTTTCGTCGGCGATGATATAGCCCCACTTGTGGAGCGCGAGGTCCTTCGTGCTCTGCGGGACCAGGGGGTTGGCATTGGTGCCTATGGCCATGATGATGGTGTCGATCGGGATGCGAAACTCCGAGTCCTTGACGGTCCGGGGTTTTCTGCGGCCGCTCGCGTCAGGCTCGCCAAGCTCCATGCGCACGCACTCCACTGCGTTCACGAAGCCGTCCTTGCCGACGATTCGCACAGGCTCTGCAAGGACCTCGAAGCGCACGCCTTCTTCTTTTGCGTGATGCACCTCTTCGCGACGGGCAGGCATGTCCTCCTCCGTACGCCGGTAAATGATGATGGCCTCCCCTGCCCCGAGGCGCAGGGCCGTCCTCACGGAGTCCATTGCCACGTTACCGCCGCCGACCACCGCGACCCGCTCTCCCTTGCGGATGGGCGTATCAAACTCAGGCAAGTAAGCCCGCATGATGTTCATCCGCGTCAGGAACTCATTGGCCGAATAGACCCCGTTCAGGTCCTCGCCTTCGATGTCCATGAACTTGGGCGTGCCGGCGCCGGTGGCGACGAAGCAGACGTCGTACTGCTCAAGGATCTCATCAATGCTGATGAGCTTGCCGACGACCACGTTTAGAGCGATCACGACGCCCATCCGTTTCAGCAGGTCGATCTCGCGAGCCACGATCTTCTTGGGCAGACGGAACTCCGGGATGCCGTAGAGCAGAACGCCTCCCGGCTCATGGAAGGCTTCGAGGACCGTGACCGCGTGGCCAAGCTTCGCCAGCTCATAACCGCAGGCCAGGCCTGCAGGTCCGCTGCCGACGATGGCGACCTTCTTTCCCGTCGGCGGTGCTACCGGCGGGACATCCACGAGATCATGCTGCATGACCCAGTCGGCCGCGAACCGCTCCAGCCTGCCGATGCCAACGGGGTCGAACTTCTTGCCCACGACGCAGCGCTGCTCACACTGTTTCTCCTGCGGGCACACCCTGCCGCAGACCGCCGGGAGCAGGTTCGACTCCTTGATCGCATCAAGGGCCGCCTTGAACTTCCCTTCCTTCACCAGCTTGATGAACCGCGGGATGGGGACCTGGACCGGGCACCCCTGCACGCAGGCGGGCTTGGGGCAGTTGAGGCAGCGTGCCGCCTCCTGCTGCGCCTGGTCGGCCGTATAGCCGAGCGAGACCTCGCCATAGTTCGATCTGCGCTGCTGAGGATCCTGTTCGGGGATGGGTGTCTTGCGGGGGACGATCTTGGAAGCTGGTTTTCGTCCGGCGGCTGTTTCCGTCATGGTCTCGGCTGTTCCTTGTTGAAGATCCCTGCGTGCTTCAGGGTATCTTTGATCCTCAGGGTAGTATGCTGATCCTCATCGCACGCTGACCCCACAGCAAGCAGCGGGGAATGCGCTCGTTCCTGGATTCATCGTTCGCAGACCGGCGCGGCGCTTCCGAGCATCTGCTCATGGCGCTTTTTCCAGGCTTCGAAGGACTCCCGTTCTTCAGCGATGTAGGACTTCTGACGGTTCATGAGCGCTACCCAGTCCACCTGGTGGCCGTCGAACTCGGGTCCGTCGACGCAGGCGAACATCGTTTTTCCGCCAACAGTCACCCGGCACCCGCCGCACATGCCCGTGCCGTCCACCATGATGGGGTTCAGGCTGACCACGGTCCGGATGCCGAAGGGCCGCGTGGCCTCGGCGACGAACCGCATCATGATTGCCGGTCCAACAGAAACGACGAGCCCTGCCGGCCTGCAGGTCAGTTCCCTGACGAGCACGTCCGTGACCAGACCTTTCGTGCCTTTGCTGCCGTCATCGGTGGTGACGATCACCTCGTCGGCGACCGTCCGCATCTCGTGCTCGTAAATGAGCAGGTCCGCGCTCCGCGCCCCCATGATGACCGTGACCTCGTTCCCGGCGGCCTTGTAGGCCCGCGCAATGGGATAGAGCGGCGCCACACCGAACCCGCCTCCCACGATGACGACCCGCCCGACCTTCTCGATGTGCGTCGGCTGGCCAAGGGGCCCGCAAAGGTCCAGGATGTCGTCTCCCTGGTTCAGCAGCACCATCTCGTTCGTGGTCTTTCCCACGGCCATGACGATGAGGCTGATCGTGCCCCCGGCTGGATCGATGTCCGCAAGCGACAGCGGGATACGTTCACCGCGGTCATGCAGGCGGACGATGACGAACTGTCCGGCTCTTGCCTTCTGCGAGATCAGCGGAGCCGCTATCTTGAAATAGAATACATCGGGTTGACGGATCAGCCGTTTCTCAAGGATCTTTGCCATGGCGCAGAATAGTACCACAGTATAAAAATTTTTTATAGGGAAATATGCATAACGTGGTGAGAGCAACGGGAGGTTATTGCGGACATCATCATGAGAGCGAACAGGTATCTCAGTGGGCAGAGCACTGACAGCGGTACGGCTCAGGGACCGCACGTACCGGCTGCCGTCGATCACCGTGACATACCACGCTCATCAACGCAGACCACCTGATTTACAGCAGGGTCGCGGCCAGTTCAGCGAGGTCCGAGCGTTCGCCCTTCACCAGGGTGATGTGGCCGGCAATGGTCTCTTCCTTGAAGCGATCGACCACATAGGTGAGGCCGTTGCTGGAAGAGTCGATATAAGGGTTGTCGATCTGGTAGGGGTCGCCGGTCAGAACGACCTTGGTCCCCTCGCCTGCGCGCGTGATGATGGTCTTGATCTCGTGGGGTGTTAGGTTCTGCGCCTCGTCGACGATGAGATACTGGTTCGGCATGCTCCGGCCGCGGATATAGGTGAGCGGCTCGACCTCGATCATGCCCAGATCGAACAGGCTCTGGAGGTCCTTCTTGCCCTTCGCCCTGCCCGCCACCGCTGACGCCGAGGCGCCCATGAGGAAGTCGAGATTGTCGCGGATGGGCTGCATCCAGGGTCTGAGCTTTTCCTCGATGTCGCCGGGCAGGAACCCGATGTCCTTGCCGAGGGGGAACACGGGACGGGAGACAACGAGGCGCTGGAACGCCCGGTTCTCGATGGTCTTCTCCAGGCCGGCGGCGAGCGCAAGGAGCGTCTTCCCGGTGCCGGCCCGTCCGACGAGGGTCACGAGCCGGATATCGTCGTTCAGGAGCAGGTCGAGCGCGTACTGCTGCTGCTTGTTCCGCGCCGAGATGCCCCAGATGCCGTGCTTGGTGTTCGCGATCGGCACGAGGGCGTGCTTCTGCTGGCTGTATCGCGCCAGCGCGGTCTGCGACGGGTTGGCGTTGTTCTTGATCAGCACGAACTGGTTCGGCAGGGGCTTGGGCTTAACGGCAGGGAGCTCCCCCCCGGAATAGAACTCCTCGATCGCTCCGGGGTCGACCGCCATCTCCACCTCTCCTGAATAGAGCTCGTCAAGGGTGATCGTGTCGGACTCGTAGTCCTCGGCGCGCATCCCGAGCGCGTCGGCCTTGATGCGGAGGTTCGTGTCCTTGGTCACGAGGATGACCGGCAGGTCATCGTGCTTGAGGTTGAGCGCCGTGGCGAGGATCCGGTTGTCGGCCTTGGTCGCGATGAGCTCGTTCGGCAGGCGTTCCGGGGACTGGTGGTTCAGCTCCACCCGCAGGCATCCCCCGCCCTCGAGCTTCACGCCCTGGGAGAGCTTGCCTTTCTGCCGGTACTCATCAAGGATCCGCGACACCTGTCTCGCGTTGCGGCCGATCTCGTCGATGCCTTTCTTGAACTTGTCGAGCTCCTCGATCACGACGATCGGGACCACCACGTCGTTGTCCTCGAAGGAAAAGATCGCCCGCGGGTCGTGGAGCAGCACGTTGGTATCCAAGACAAATACCTTTTTCATGGACCGTCCTTGATCAATGGATTCTTCGTCACGGGCGTGAAGCCCGCATGATAACGCCGCCTGCCGTTATGCCGATGCAGCAATGTCTATGTTGCCCTGACGGATGATGCGCGGAGGTTCAACGGTAACATCGACGACGGTCGACGGCCTGTCCCCCGTTGTGGCCCCCCCGTCCAGGACCAGGTCGACGCGGTCACCCACCTCGCGCATGACCTCTTCCGCAGTGCGGGGATTGCGGCCGCCCGATCGGTTCGCGCTCGTTCCGGTCAGGGCCGTTCCCAGGTTCCGGAGCAGCTCTCTCGTCAGCTCGTTGCCTGGCACCCGCAGACCGATCGTGCCGCTTCCCCCCGTCAGCTCCGGAAGCACGTGCGGAGCAGCAGGGAACACCAGCGTGAGCGGCCCCGGCCAGAAGCGTTCCATCAGCCGTTCGGCTGACGGCGTGACCGCAGAGGCCCATGCGGCGACCTCGCTCCGGTCGTGCAGGAGCAGGAGGATGGGCTGGCCGGCCTCCCTGCCCTTTATGGCGAAGATCCTTTTCACCGCCTCGGGGTCCCGTGGGTCCGCACCCAGTCCGTAGAACGTGTCCGTCGGATAGGCGATGACGCCCCTGGCCCGGACAACGTCCCGGCATCGCGCGTAGACCGCATCTAGAGGTCCGTCCAGTGTGAGTATCTCTGCCGCCATAGGGCCTTGTCAGCGGTTCGCCATCAGGACGATGTCGCCGTTCTTTCTCCTCAGGCCTCTCGCCACGACCGGGCACTTCACCATGAAGAGGAAGAAGGTCCGCGCGTCATGCTCCTGCACCAAGGTCTCGTAGTTCGCCTGGCCCTTGCTGATGATCAGGTCAGCCGTTCGGTATTCCTGCAGAAATGCTTCCGAGCACAGCTCGAGCAGCGTACCGATGCCATCATTGCCGTTGTCGATGACCGCTGACGCTGAACCGTGGAGACCGGCGGACCGGGCGTCCTCGAGCGTAGCGTCATTGATGACCGGCACGCCCTTGACAACGGCGGTGACCTCCTTGCCCATGTCCCGCAGCGTCTCCATCAGGACGCGGTCGAACACGATCTCGCCGGCGTTGTCGCACAGATAGAGGACCCGGCGCGCCTTCTGAACGGCGTCGGAGAACTCACCGAAGGCTGTATCCGCCAGGCGCAGTTCGAAGGAGTCCCGGAGGGCGCGGTCCAGGTCGACATTGTCGTAGATGCCGAAGTCGATCACATTCCCGGCCATCGCGGCCCTAACGCTGCCGGCGAGCCGGTCCGTGCTATAGGCCATGCGTTGCACATCGGGAAGCTTCTCGAGGGCGATGCGGTTATAGGTTTCCTTGACCTTCCGGTAGGGATCGACCCCGCTCTCCTCGCGTATGAGCCGGTGCAGCAGGGTCGAAACGCGGGCCGGAGCCTGATCGAACGAGATGCTCTCGATGATCGACCCTGCCCTTCGGGTGATGGCACTGCCCCGGTCGCCGTTGATCCCGGCGTATGCCAGCGTCCGGGAGATCTGCCGGAAGAAGCACGGCAGACACTCGAGCTCCGTTCTCACGTGGCCGATCCCTGCGAAGGGGCGGAGCCCGGTTTTTTCTTCCAGCGCCGGCGGCGGGGCTTCTTTTTCTTGATCTCCGCGCCTGCGGCAGGTTCCGCCTCGCCGGCCGCGGGTTCGGCACAGACCACTGCCGTCAGTTTCTTCGCCTTTTCCTCGATGTCCCGCTCCATCTCCACCTTGTAGACCTTGAGCCGATTGGCCACCTTCACGTCCGCCGATGCGATGATCTGCGCCGCGAAGATCCCGGCGTTCTTGGCGCCTGCCTTGCCGAGCGACATGGTGGCCACCGGTACGCCGCCGGGCATCTGGACCGTCGAAAGGAGCGCATCGATCCCCTTGAGCGCCGATGAGTCGATCGGCACGCCGATGACCGGCAGGGTCGTCTGGGAGGCGATCACGCCGGCAAGGTGTGCGGCCCAGCCCGCTCCGGCAATGATCACCTTGAGGCCGCGCCGTTCGGCGCTCTGGCTGTACTCCAGCACCTTCTTGGGCGTGCGGTGCGCCGAGGCGATGGTCATCTCGTACTCGATGCCGAACTCCCGGAGCATTGCCCCCGCCTCCTGCATGATCGACAGATCGGAGTCGCTCCCCATCAATATTCCCACTACGGGTTTTGGCATAGGAACTCCCTTCTTGCGATTTCGTTATCGTACAGGCTCGAACCGGCCCTGTCACAGGTCCTTGGGGTCATCGATGAATACCGTGCTCACGCCAAAGGCTTCCTTCACCGGCCGCATGAGCGCCCGGACACCCACCGTCTCCGTGGCGTAGTGGCCCGCGGCGATGATGTTCATCCTCTGGTCCCGTGCTGCGTTGTACGCCGCCAGGTCGATCTCGCCGACGATAAAACAGTCGATGCCAGCTTCCCGTGCCTCGTTCAGCATGCCGCCGCCGCCTCCCGAGATGACGCCGATAGATCGGACGCGTTCCTTGCCGAACCCGAGCACGCGGCACGTTGACCTCAGCTGACCGCTCAGCTTTTTCGCGACTGCATCCAGCGCCGCTGCCTTGTCGAGCGTCCCCGCATAACCGATCCTGATGCCGTGGTATCTCCCGAACCTCCGGGGTTCCCGGACGCCAAGCAGGCGGCAGAGCTGGATATTGTTCCCGTAGTCGGGATGCAGGTCCAGCGGCAGATGCACTGCATAGAGCGCCATATTGCGCTTGGAGAGGAAGGCCACCCGCCGGCGCTCCAGCTCCCGGTCCTTCTGCGGCCGCCACTTGATCCCGTGGTGGACGATCAGGAGGTCGATGGCCAGGCGGTCCGCCTTTTCAAAAGTGGAGAGACAAGCATCGACGGCGAACCCTACGCGTTTGATCTCCGTGCCCGCCCGCGGCCGCACCTGCAATCCGTTCATTGATGCGTCGCAGATCGTCCTTGTCCGCAGCGTCTTGTTCAGAAAGCCCACAATATCCGCTATTGCGGCTTTTTTCATCTTCACGTCCCTGTTTCGAGCGCCCGGGCGCCAATGTCCCTTCGGTAATGCGCGCCTTCGAAGGAGATCTCACGGACGCCGGCATAGGCGGTGTCGATGGCTGCAGCAACACTGGGTCCGAAACCGGTGACCCCGAGGACCCTTCCGCCGTCGGTGACCACCTTCCCGTCCTTGAACGCGGTCCCGGAATGAAAGACCATGACGTTCCTGAGGCTCGCGGCCTTGTCGAGGCCCCGGATCTCCTTGCCCTTCTCATAGCCGCCCGGGTACCCGCCCGAGGCCATGACCACGCAGACCGCGGAGTCGGCCTTCCACTTGACCGGTGCCAAGGCGAGCTTGCCGTCCAGGATGGATTCGATGATTTCGATAAGGTCGCTGTCGAGCCTGGCCATAACAGGCTGTGTCTCGGGGTCGCCGAACCGGGCGTTGAACTCGAGGACCCTTGCCTCGCCGTTGTGGATCATGAGACCGGCATAGAGGATGCCCTTGAATAGCCGGCCTTCCTTCTCCATGGCCCGCACGGTCGGGTTCATCACTTTTTCCATGACCTGCTTCTCGATCTGCTTCGTCACGACCGGCGCCGGTGAATACGCGCCCATGCCGCCGGTATTCGGCCCCTTGTCTGCGTCGAACACCCGTTTATGGTCCTGCGACGATGCCATGGGAATAACGGTCTTCCCGTCGGTGAAGGCCATGAACGATGCCTCCTCGCCCCTGAGGCATTCCTCAACGACCACAACATCGCCTGCTTCGCCGAATACCTTTTTGTTCATGATGAGGTCGAGGGCATTGACCGCCTCCTCGACCGTCTCCGCGACCACCACGCCCTTGCCCGCGGCAAGGCCCGCCGCCTTCACGACGATGGGAGCGCCCTTGCTCCTTACATAGGCCTCGGCCTCGGCCCGGTCCGTAAAGGTCCCGTACTCGGCCGTGGGAATGTGGTATTTCTTCATCAGGTCCTTGGTAAAGGCCTTGTTCGCCTCGATCTCTGCCGCGTTCTTTGCCGGCCCGAAGACACGGAGCCCCTTCTTCTGGAACTCGTCCACGATGCCCATCGAGAGCGGCCCCTCGGGCCCGACAATGGTCAGGTCCACTGCCTTCGAGCTCGCGAACGCAACAAGACCGGCTATGTCGTCGGCCTTGATCGGCACGCATTCGGCAAGCTGCGCCATGCCGGCGTTGCCGGGCGCCGCATAGATCTTTTTCACCCGGGGGCTCTGGGAGACCTTCCAGACCAGGGCGTGCTCCCTGCCCCCGCCGCCGACGACGAGAACCTTCATGTTCGCTCCTTCGCGCGCTGTTGCAGTCTCCACGGGCCCTCTAATGGCCTACCGGCCCGTGCCTGCCTCCTTCTTTTCGAGCACCGCGTTCAGGCTCCCGGTGCGATAGCCTTCCAGGTCGAGGCAAATGTACACATACCCAAGCTCCTTGAAGGCGCCCACGATCCGCTGCCGCACGTCTCCGGCGGCAAGGCGGACGAGGTCATCCTGCTCGACCTCGATGCGCGCCGTGTCGCCATGATGGCGAACCCGGACCTGGCGTATACCGAGGCCGCGGATGGCGTCCTCCGCGGCCTGGATGTTCTTGAGCAGCTCGCGAGTGATGGGGGTACCATAGGGTATGCGCGAGGAAAGACAGGCGAGGGAAGGCTTGTCCCACATGGGCATGCCCATGCGCCGGGCAAAGTCCCGGACGTCCTGCTTGGTGAGGCCCGCTTCCGCAAGGGGGCTGCGTACAGAGAACTCGCCGGCTGCCTGTCTGCCCGGCCGGTGATCGCGGAGATCGTCGATGTTCGTACCGTCCAGGATGTACGCGATCCCCTCGGCATCGGCGATCTGCCGGAGCTTGCCGAACAGCTCCTGTTTGCAGTGGTAGCAGCGGTCCGGCGCGTTCCGGGAGAACTCGTCCCGAGTGAGCTCTTCAGTAGCCAGGATTCGGTGCCGGACGCCGAGCGACGCCGCGAATCTCTTCGCAGGTTCAAGTTCTGCCGGCGGGTAGGTCTCTGAGATGGCGGTAACGGCGATGAGGTTTGGGCCAAGGACATCGGATGCAGCGCGAAGGAGGACAGAACTGTCGACGCCGCCGGAATAGGC
>JAAXXJ010000270.1 GCA_013334545.1 Nitrospirota bacterium
CCTGTTTCGACCGCCTGCGGGATCATGCCCGCCAGGTCCGATGTTCGGGAACATACCTTTCCCATCCACTTGGCACTTCGCTGTTCGATGATAATGAGTGCCCGTACAACATCCGCCGGGTATCCCAGGACGGTCCGCAATGATCAATCGCTTGCTCCCTTGCTGGTCGTTCTTCTTTTCGCCCTGATCCTCTTGCCGGCCGCGAAAGTCAGGCGATCATCTGTGAATAGGTGAACAAGAAGGGCATTCTGACCTTTTCCCGATGATCTGATCTGAACAGGGCCACCGAACGGCACCGGGCAACGGCGGTCAATGTGAACGGGTACAAGGTCGATGAAATATCCGACGAGGAACGGACGAGGCTCACAGAGATCGGCAATAATTTCAATGATAGGGAGCAGAAGAATGAGGAAAAGGTTACGCTTTCTCCGTCACCCGTTTGATCGCGGCATGGACAATGTCCAACATCCTCTCCAGCTCCTGGGGGGACGTGGAGAGCGGTGGCATAAGCACGATAACATTGCCGAGGGGCCGGATGATAAGGCCGTTCTTGCGGCATTCCTGGACCACGCGGATGCCGATCTTCTCATCGAGTACATAGGGCTCCTTGGTGAGCCTGCTCTTCACCAGCTCGATCCCCACCATAAAGCCCTTCTGTCTCACCTCGCCGACGTGGGCGAGCTTCCTCATCTCTGCCAGACCTTTCGCGAGCAGCTTGATCTTCGGCTGGAGCCGCTGGAGCGTCTTCTCTTTCCGGAAAAGGTCGATGTTCGCAGCCGCCGCAGCGCAGGCAAGGGGATTGCCGGTGTAGGTGTGGCCGTGGAAAAAGGTCCGCAGGTCCCGGTGTTCACCGAGGAACGCGAGGTAGATCTCCTCCGTGGTCAGGGTCGCTGCAAGCGGCAGGTAACCGCCGGTGATGCCTTTTGCCACAGCCATGATGTCGGGGACAACCTTTTCCTGTTCGCAGGCAAACATCGTGCCGGTCCTGCCGAAACCCGTCGCCACTTCGTCGGCGATCATCAGGATGTTGTTCCGGGTGCAAATGTCGCGGATGCGCTTCAGGAACCCCGGCGGCTGCAGGAGCATGCCCGCGGCGCCCTGGACCAGCGGTTCGATGACCAGGGCCGCGGAAACGGACGCGAACTTCTGGATCGTACGCTCGGCGTGCATGAGGCAGGTCGTCTGGCACAAGGGATAGGTAAGGCCGAACTTGCAGCGGTAGCAGTAGGGGGATTCGATCCTGCGCGCCTGGAACAGGAGCGGTCGGTAGAGGGAATGGAAGAGGGCAATGCCGCCTACGCTTACGGAGCCGAGGGTGTCGCCATGGTAGGCCTCGGTGAGTGACAGGAAGCCGGTCTTGCGCTGGAACTCGGGTCCTTTCTGCTGCCAGTACTGGAATGCGATCTTGAGGGCCACCTCCACCGCCGTGGAACCGTTGTCTGAGTAAAAGACGCGGGAAAGCCCTTTCGGAGCTATGGCGACCAGCTTCTCGGCAAGCAGGACCGCCGGGACGTTCGAGAGGCCGAGCAAGGTGGAATGGGCGATCTTTTTGAGCTGCCTTGAAACGGCCTGGTCAATCTCCTTCTTGCGGTGGCCGTGCACCGTGACCCACAGGGACGATATCCCGTCGAGATAGCGCTTTCGCCGGGTGTCGACAAGCCAGCTTCCCTTGCCGCTCTCGATGATGACCTGCGGTTCCTTTTCCCAGTCCTGCATCTGGGTGAAGGGATGCCAGAGGTACTGCTTGTCCAGCTGCTCGAGCCTGTTCTTGGCGGAGGACAGCGGTCGTTTCGTGGCCGTTTTCTTCTTCGGCATGGTCTGCTCCCGGGGAGGCTGGCGATCTCCTGGTATTATATTTCATCCCGAAACAGTGTCAATGAGAAAAAGGGCTTGAAAACATTCGATTCTTTTTGGTACAATACCCTGCTCTACCGGTAACGCAAAGTCAATGGAGGATCGTTCTCATGAATAGGAAGCGTTTTTATCTTTCTGCTGCATTCATTCTCATCATCGGAGTGTTTGTCGGCCTCGCGCTCTCGTCACGTCTCGAGATGACTTCGCCGCTCACGGCCAAGAGCCAGGTGTCGTCACGCTCGGTCGAGACGCTGTCCCAGCTCTCCGACGCACTCTCCGAGGTGGCGGGCGTGGCCACGCCGTCGGTGGTGAACATCGCGTCGACTCGTGTGATCAAGCAGAGCGAGCAGGCGCCCTATGATTTCTTCGACGACCCCTTCTTTCGCAGGTTCTTCGGGGACCAGCTTCCCCGGCCCAACGCCCCGAAGGAGCAAAAGGAACAGAGCCTGGGCTCCGGCGTGATCGTGTCCGAGGACGGCTACATCGTCACGAACAACCACGTCATCGAAAAGTCCCAGGAGATCAAGGTCCTGCTGTCCAACAAGCGGGACTACAAGGCTAAGCTTATCGGCGCCGACCCCAAGACCGACATCGCGGTCATCAAGATCGAGGCGACCGGGCTCGCGGCCCTGCCCTGGGGCGACTCTACCAAACTGCGCGTCGGCGAGATCGTGTTTGCCATCGGCAATCCCTTCGGTCTGAACCAGACCGTGACCATGGGCGTCATCGGCGCCGTCGGCCGGGCCAATGTGGGCATCGCCGACTACGAGGACTTCATCCAGACCGATGCTGCGATCAATCCGGGCAACTCCGGCGGCGCGCTCATCAATGCCCGGGGCGAACTGGTCGGGATCAACACCGCCATCGTCTCGCGCACCGGCGGCTATCAGGGCATCGGCTTTGCCGTGCCGAGCAGCATGGCCCGGCAGGTGATGGAGAGTCTCATCAAGTACAAGAAGGTCGTCCGCGGCTGGCTCGGCGTGAGCATCCAGGAGGTTACCTCGGACCTTGCCGAGGAGTTCGGTGTGAAGGACCTGAAGGGCGCCCTCGTGAGCGGCGTGATGAAGGGAAGTCCTGCCGAGAAGGCGGGGCTCAAACAGGGAGACGTGATCCTCAAGTTCAACGGCAAGGATGTGGAAGACACGGGCCACCTCCGCAACATGGTTTCCCAGAGCCCCATCGGGACCAAGGTCAAAGTAAAGGTGTTCCGCGCCAAGAAGGAACTCGAGATCGAGGTGACGATCGCCGAACTGCCCAAGAAAGCGGGAGAGGCCGCGACCGAGGATGAATCCGGCGAAAACCAGGAGGAGAGCAACGCGCTCTCGGGCGTGACGGTGCGCGAGCTGACCCCCGAACTTGCAAAACGCTTTGGCGCCAAGGAGGGAGACTCCGGCTTGGTAGTGGTCAGGGTCGATCCGAACAGCAAGGCCTTCGAAGTGGGCATCCGGCCTGGCGACATCGTTCTGCAGATCAACCAAAAGGACATTGCGACGATCGAGGACTTTAAGAAGGTCATCGCGAAGCTGAAGGCCAAGGAGAGGGTCCTGCTTCTCGTCCGCAGGAAGGGCGAAGATCTGTTCCTGACGATCCGGCCGGAGTAGCCCCACGGGGCGCGCGGCCGGACGCTTCCGTTTCAATCCTCAGATAGCATGTGTATCCTGATCGCTTGCTGACCTCTGGCAAACTGCGGGGAATGTGCTCGCTCCTGGATTCATACATGCCGTGAATATTATTCTTCTGGAAAGGAGGTGAGTTCATAATGGGACTTGTCCTTATTCGTATCATTTTTGTCTTTATCGGGACGCTTCTGGGTTATTACGTTTCGACGCAGCTCGATGAGCAGATCAGCAAGGTGGAGGGCATGGCGATCGGATTCGCCGTGGCCATCAGCATCATCCTGACCGAGTTCCTTTTCCGGCGGGTAGCCCTTAAGGTCATCATCGGCGGCATCCTGGGATTCATCATCGGTCTTACTTCCGCAAATATCATTGCCGCGCCGTTGAAGCTCGTACCGCTGGAGCGGAGTATCGTGAACTTTCTGGTCCTGCTCATGAACGCGTTCTTCGGCTATTTGGGCGTGACCATCGGCATCCGGGAAGGGGAACGGTTCAACCCGGCGAACATCAAGAAGCTTTTCAAGGGCGGGGCAGATGAGAATCTCAAGATCCTTGACACCAGCGTGATCATCGATGGCAGGATCGCCGACGTCTGCGAGACGGAGTTCCTCGACGGCACGGTCATCATCCCGCAGTTCATCCTGCAGGAGCTGCAGCATATTGCAGACTCCTCGGACTCGCTCAAGCGCGCCCGCGGCAGAAGGGGGCTCGACATCCTTCACCGTATCCAGAAGATGGGCCACATGGAGGTCCGGATCGTCGATGACGACTTCCCCAAGATCCGCGAGGTGGACAGCAAGCTCATCGCCCTCGCAAAACGCATGGGCGCCAAGGTCATCACCAATGATTTCAACCTGAACAAAGTGGCCGAGCTGCAGGGCGTGACCGTGCTGAACATCAACGACCTGTCGAACGCCGTGAAGCCGGTGGCGCTGCCGGGTGAGACTATGCGCGTGTTCGTGTTGAAGGAAGGCAAAGAGCCCGGCCAGGGCGTTGCATACCTCGACGACGGTACCATGATCGTAGTGGAGAACGGAAGGCGGTTTATGAGCAAGAACGTGGAGG
>JAAXXJ010000025.1 GCA_013334545.1 Nitrospirota bacterium
GCTGGCCGCCGTGCAGATGGGCCTGATCTACGTGAACCCCGAAGGCCCCAACGGCAACCCCGACCCCGTGGCTTCGGGCCGCGATGTGCGTGAGACCTTCGGCCGCATGGGCATGAACGACGAAGAAACCGTCGCGCTCGTCGCCGGCGGCCACACCTTCGGCAAGGCCCACGGAGCGGGCGACCCGAAACTGGTCGGCCCCGAGCCCGAGGCCGCCCCTCTGGAGGAAATGGGCCTGGGCTGGAAGAACAGCTTCGGCACCGGCAAGGGCGTGCACACCACCACCAGCGGCATCGAGGGCGCGTGGAAACCCAACCCCACGAAATGGGACAACGGCTACCTCGACATGCTGTTCGGCTACGAGTGGGAGCTGTCCAAGAGTCCGGCCGGCGCTCATCAATGGCATGCCAAGGACGTGAAGCCGGAACACATGATCCCGGACGCCCATGATCCATCGAAGAAGCACCGGCCCATGATGACGACGGCCGACCTGTCGCTGCGCTTCGACCCGATCTACGAGCCCATCGCGCGGCGCTTCCACAAGGACCCGAAGGCCCTTGCCGACGCCTTCGCCCGAGCCTGGTTCAAGCTGACCCACCGCGACATGGGTCCCAAGGCCCGCTACCTCGGCCCGGAGGTCCCGGCCGAAGACCTGATCTGGCAGGACCCGATCCCGGCCGTCGATCACCCCCTGATCGATTCCAGGGACCTTGCCGACCTCAAGGCCAAGGTCTTGGCCTCGGGCCTGTCGGTGGCGGAGTTGGTGTCCACTGCCTGGGCCTCGGCCTCCACCTTCCGCGGCTCGGACAAGCGCGGCGGCGCGAACGGCGGCCGGATTCGCCTGGCGCCGCAGAAGGACTGGGAAGTCAACCAGCCTGCCCAACTGGCGAAGGTGCTCAAGACCCTGGAGGGCATCCAGAGCGCTTTCAACAGCTCCCAGAAAGGCGGCAAGAAGATCTCGATGGCTGACCTCATCGTGCTGGCCGGATGCGCAGCGGTCGAGGCGGCGGCCAAGGCTGCCGGTCACAGCGTGGAGGTGCCCTTCTTCTCGGGCCGCACTGACGCCTCGCAGGACCAGACCGATGTGAAATCGTTCGGCGCGCTGAGGCCCGAGGCCGACGGGTTCCGCAATTACCAGAAGACGACATTCACCGTGTCGGCCGAGGAAATGCTGGTGGACAAGGCGCACCTCCTGACCCTGGGCGCGCCCGAGATGACCGTGCTGGTCGGCGGCCTGCGCGTGCTGGGCGCCAACACAGGGGGATCGAAGCACGGAGTCTTCACGAAACGGCCCGGGACGCTGACCAACGACTTCTTCGTGAACGTGCTCGACATGAACACGGTCTGGAAGCCGACAACCGATGCCCGGGACGCCTTCGAAGGCCGGGACCGCACGACCGGCAGCCTCAAGTGGACCGCCACCGGGGTTGACCTGGTCTTCGGCTCCAACTCGCAGCTGCGCGCCCTGGCCGAGGTGTATGCGCAGGACGATGCCAAGGAAAAGTTCGTGGCTGACTTCATCGCTGCCTGGAGCAAGGTCATGAACCTGGACCGGTTCGACCTGATCTGATCGCGGGCGGTGCGCAAGAGCTATGACCGGACAACCGTTCGCACATCGCGTCCTGATCCTTTTCGCCCATCCCGCGCTCCAGAAGTCCCGGGTCAACAGACGGCTCGTGGAGGCGGTCCGGGACCTGGAAGGGATCACGCCATAGAAGGATATCATCAAGCAGGCTGCCTCGGAAAACGACTACACCACGGAGCGCCTTTTCACAGAGATCCTCGCTGATGACGAGCGTCATCACGAAACGACTTGGCCAGTGATGATACGGATGTCAGCGAACTGTCGGGTCCCGTAGCTATTGTGAAATGCGAGCGGGCGGTGGCCTGATCAGGGTTGTCTGCGACGTTGTAACGTAGAGGGGATGCCGCGCAAGACGGCCGTTCCAAGAAATGAACCGAAAGGAGATGAGCGTAATGAAGTCGGTTGCAGCCCTTCTGGGGATAGGTCTTCTGGTAATCGTGGGAAAGGCGGCTTACGGCGCTGATAACCCCGCAGGAGAGGCTCAAAGCCTTTTTGAAAAAAAATGCAGCGCCTGTCACAGCACGAGCAGAACCACTTCGCAGAAGAAGACCGCCCGGGAATGGGAACGGACGGTGCTGCGCATGAAGAACGGCTACGGTGCACCGATGAGCGATGAGGAAGCACGTGCTGTTATCGATTACCTGGCGAAGAACCACGGCGAGTAGCAGCATGCGGTGTTGTACAGTAAGCGGGAATGTGCTTGATCAAGAGGGAGAATACGCATAGAACAAAAAGCAGACCCCAAACTCACAGAACAAGACGGCAGGCACTTGCCGCGAAGCTAAATACCGTCTTTTTTGAGGGGTGCGAAATCCAGTATCTTTGCATGCGGAAGATCTATGACCGGACAACCGTTCGCACATCGCGTACTGATCCTTTTCGCCCATCCCGCGCTCCAGAAGTCCCGGGTCAACAGACAGCTCGTAGAGGCGGTCCGGGACCTGGAGGGGATCACCTTCCATGACCTGTACGAGCTCTATCCCGACTTTCACATCGATGTCGGCAAAGAGCAGGACCTCCTGCGGCGGCACGACATCATCGTGTTCCAATACCCGCTCTACTGGTTCAGCGTTCCCGCGCTGCTCAAGATGTGGCAGGAACTGGTCCTTGAACACAGGTGGGCATACGGCAGGGAAGGCACCGTGCTCAGGGGAAAGAAGCTGATGAGCGCCTTGTCCACCGGCGGCCGGGAGTCGCTCTTCTGCAGGGAAGGTTTCAACCGTTGCACCATCAGGGAATACCTCGTGCCGGTGGAGCAGCTTGCGCGCATCTGCGGGATGGAGTACCTGCCGCCCTTTGTCATCCACGGCACGCGCAAGCTGACGGGGCCTGAGATCGGCCGTCATGCCGAAGACTACCGGAATGTGATCACGGCGATCCGGGACGACCGGATCAACTGGGAAGCAGCGGGGTTGTTCCCGCGGCTCAATATGGACCTGGATGCCGTCATCAGGAAATAATCCGGAAAGGGAACCATGCACGGAGAAGGCTTCTTCTTTCAGGCGCTCGTCTACCTGACCGCGGCCGTCATCTCGGTCCCGATCGCGAAACGCCTCGGTCTGGGGTCCGTGCTCGGCTACCTGATCGCGGGGTTCATCATCGGGCCCTTCGGCCTCGGCCTGATCGGCGAGGAAGGTCAGGACGTCATGCACTTTGCCGAGTTCGGCGTGATCATGATGCTCTTCCTGATCGGCCTCGAGCTCCAGCCCCTGATGCTCTGGCGTTTGCGGGGTCCCATCCTCGGGATGGGCGGGCTCCAGGTTGCCGCGACCTCGATCGTGATCGGCCTCGTCGCCATGGCCCTGGGACTGCCGTTCCCGACCGCACTCGCAGCAGGCATGATGCTATCGCTTTCCTCCACGGCGATCGTGCTCCAGACCCTGAACGAGAAGGGCCTGATGCGAACCGACGCGGGCCAGAGCACCTTCTCGGTCCTCCTGTTCCAGGACATCGCGGTCATCCCCATGCTCGCGATCATGCCGCTCCTTGCCGTGCATGCCGCGGGCGCCGGGGACCAAACCGGACACGGTTACGCATCCGCCGCATGGGTCGACACCCTGCCCGGATGGGCCCACACCCTCGTGGTCCTAGGCGTGATCACCGCCATCGTGGTTGCCGGGCTCTTCCTCGTCAGGCCCGTATTCCGGGCCATCGCGCGGACCCGGCTGCGGGAGATCTTCACCGCCGCAGCCCTGCTGCTCGTGATCGGGATCGCCGTGCTCATGACCAAGATCGGGCTGAGCCCCGCACTCGGCACGTTCCTCGCGGGCGTGGTCCTGGCGAACAGCGAGTACCGGCACGAGCTCGAAAGCGACATTGAACCGTTCAAAGGCCTGCTGCTCGGACTGTTCTTCATCGCCGTGGGCGCGGCCATCGATTTCCATCTTGTCGCGTCGAGGCCGGCGCTGATCGCCGTACTCGTCGCCGGCCTGATCCTGATCAAGTTCCTCGTCGTCCTGGCCCTCGGCAGGGCCTTCAAGATGGGCGCCGACCAGAACCTGCTCTTCGCCGTGTCCCTTGCCCAGGGAGGCGAGTTCGCCTTCGTCCTCTTCTCCTTCGCGGTCCAGAACCGGGTCATGACGTCCGAGATCGCCAACCCGCTCGTCGGTGTCGTGGCTCTGTCCATGGCCCTGACACCGCTCGTGATGCTGCTGAACGAGAAGCTGATCCAGACCCGGTTCGGTACCCGCAAGCGGGCAGAGCGCGCCGCCGACACCATCGATGTCCAGAACCCCGTCATCATCGCTGGGTTCGGCGGGTTCGGCAGCATCATCGGCAGGCTGCTGCGCGCGAACGGCATCGGTGTGACCGTTCTGGAGCTCGACTCCGACAAGGTCGATCTCCTGCGCAAGCTGGGACTCAAGGTCTTCTACGGCGACGCGTCGCGCCGCGACCTGCTGCACGCCGCCGGCGCGGAGCAGGCGAAGGCGCTCATCCTCGCGGTCAATGATCCGGAAAAAGTGCTCGACATGGTCCATACGGCGAATAAGCATTTTCCCCATCTTGCCCTCTTTGCACGGGCGGCGGACCGGACCCAGGCCTACGAACTGCTCGACGCCGGCGTCCACCACGTCTACCGCGAGACGCTCGACACCACGCTCCGCGCCGGCGTCGACGCGCTGCGCGCACTCGGGTTCCGAGCCTATCAGGCGCACCGGGCAGCCATGACCTTCCGGCAGCACGATGAACATGCGGTCAATGAACTTCGCCACCTGCGCCATGACGCCGGCGGCTACATCACCGAGGCGCGCAGGAAGATCGAGGACCTCGAGCAGCTGCTCCTTGCCGAGCTGCGGGACCATCCCGAACACGTGGATGCAGGCTGGGATTCAGCATACTTCGTGGAGGAGCCGGGGAAGCGTGAATGAAGGAGCCGCCTCGCCAGCATACGGGAGGAGAGCAGTCGATGGATGACACCATTGATGAGGAGTGCAGGAGTTATCCTCACGGGTTCTCCAGGAAAACGATTACGTGGTCGCCGAAGGGATACAGCAATCCCGAGTGGGAAACGGCGCCAGACGGGTATGTGCGTAGAGAATGACTCGTCATCGGCAGGCATTAAGTTGTTTTTGCTTAAGTGATCCAGAGCGGATCGGGATGTTTAATTCAAAGGAGGAGGAACGGAAATGAAGCTATCACGTATTGCTGCAGCTGTTGTCGTGGGACTTCTGGCGGCGTACCCGGTGTTTGCCGCCGACGCGGTGGTGACGATGAATCTGGTGAATGAGCAGGGTGTAGGAAAGAGCATCGGCACTATCACGATCTCCGAGGGTCCGAAAGGTCTTGTATTCACCCCGAAGCTCACCGATCTGACGCCCGGGCTCCATGGGTTCCATGTACACCAGAATCCTGACTGTGCGGCAGGCATGAAGGACGGCAAGCAGGTTCCCGGTCTTGCTGCAGGCGGACACTATGACCCGGCCGCAACAGGCAAGCATGAGGGCCATGAGGGCAAGGGACATCTCGGCGACCTCCCGGTGCTCACTGTCGGGGCCGACGGAACGGCGACAACTGCCGTCACTGCTCCGCGGCTCAAAATGTCCGATGTGAAGGGCCGCTCGCTCATGATCCATGCCGGGGGGGACAACTATTCCGATCAACCTGCACCGTTGGGCGGCGGTGGAGCCAGGGTAGCATGTGGTGTTGTAAAGTAAGCAAGATACATGACCAACAGGACGAGGTTGTTCTGCTTTATCACAACGGTATCGCGACTTCGCTTGGCTGTACACCGTAAATGTCGGATATTAGCCTGCTGATGTCCTGTTAAGACCGAATTAGTCCAATGCGGTCATATGACATCCAGCATTTCAGGGGTGTTTATTTGGGGTATGTCAAATAAGGCCTGAATGATAATCGTGAAATATTGAGCGGTTGGACAAACTATTAAATGTCCGCCGCCCCACCATTTCCAGAACGCAGGCCGGCATCCAAGGGGATGCCGGCCTTTTTTTTATACCGTTCGCGGGGGGGTCGGAGAAGCAGAATGATGGAGGTGACTATCTCAATTTTTCTGTCGGACCCAGGACGGTCACGAACATTCGATCACACTGTACCGGCGAGGTCCCCATCCGGGGGGAATGATCCTCATAAAGACGAATACAACCTTGGTGGTACACATGAAAAGCTGTTTTTCCCTGACGAATTCGCGGATGGTGATATACTATATACATAAGAAACTACCGGTGATCCGCGGAAAGGAGGGATGATAGATATTCCAGAAGTTGCGGTGTCCGGTCAAAGGAAAAAAGGAGGTGGTGGAGCTACTCGTTCGGGCAGTAAGGCAGTATACAGTCTAGAGAAAAGAGGTGGTTTGTATGAAGTGGTTTATCACCATAATGACGATCATCGTGTTGTCGTTCGCAGTTACCGCATTCGCCGATGATCCCGCTGAGATGAACACCCGCGATACCGGGACCATGCTCTATCAGGAATCGCTGCTGTTACCGACGCCGATCCAGGCGACGATCATCCCTGAGGAGAAGCTAGTCGATGTGGGCGTTGCGATGTATGAGGAGTACCTCGCCCATGAGAAGGAGGTCGCAGCGTTTGGCGTGGCAGCGGGAGGCAAGGGAGCGGTAAAGGTGGTCGATCAGAACACCCGCATTTGGGAGTCCTACTTCGGCCTCGGTTCTGACCTGCCGTAGCGGACCACAGTGCACCATGACCGTCCGGAAAGGACGGAACAACATGCAAGTTACCGCAGATTGAAGAGCAGGCGAAACAGCAGCCTGCTCTTTCTGTTTGCTCATGGTGGCAACTATCGCGGTAGATCTAGGGTGCTGAAGAGTGCTCGGGAAGGACGGCGCCCTGCATTGCGCCATGGTTGGTTTCAGCATCATAGGTCTGCTGGTCCAGCGTGAGCTGCTTCATGAACGCTCGGCCAAGGACTTCCACGGCTCGGTCAAGGTCGGCGCAGGTAGCCGCAGGCAGCAGCGCGGTAGCGGCTCGGATCAGCCTCTCAGCGGCTGCAACAGCGATATCGCGGTGATCCTGTTCATGCCGGATGAGGCTGCGCAGATAGTCGTCCCAGGCAACGGCCACCGGAGCAGGGACGTTATCGTTCGAAACCAAGCGGGGGTAGCGGATGGTCACGTCCACGACGGCGCGGAAGTCATCCACCGAGCATCCGCCATGGGAACGGTCGTAGTCGTACTCCCACTTCACATCCCAGCTGGTCAGGGCATCGTAAATGTCGCCGTTGTTCATCCGGACGCCGTTCCGGCTTAGGCCGGCGCGCAGCTCGGGAATGCTGGTGCCGTGGACATTGTACGTGTCGTAGGTCTCACGGACGCGCGGCGCCGAGGACCAACGCTCTGCCGGATGAACGACCGTAAAGTTCAGGGAAGCCAGCTCTGTGGCCCGTGCTGTTTCAGGGGCATGCGCAGCGGCAATGAGCGCGGCGACGGCGAGGACCCGTCTCGCGACAGGGCGCCGGAAGACGCAGAAGAGGAATCCGGCAACAGATCCGCGAAACATCTGCAGCGGTGCGGTGTTGGACGCGGGAAGATCTGTCAAGTAGTGGTCGGACATGTGCATGTGAATGTTTGGTACAGAGACCTGCGGCTGATGAGGGATCGAAGGTGAAAGGAATGCCGTCAAGGCCATGGGCTAAGATAAGTATTTAATTTTACCCCCGCGCACGGGGCAGATGCAAGAGGAAAATTCCATTTTTGAGAAGGCCCGGATATTTATTTGGAGAAATGGTGCTATCTTGCCAAGTACGTTATTACCATGTTTTTTTGGATTTTTCTCTCAGGGGTGAAACAGACATGGTCTTTTCACGGGGGCAGAAATAAATTCACCGATGTTCTCATGCTCAATAAGAGTGAAAAAATTATTCTAAGATGTTGAAAAACAATAAAATGCATATAACACTATTTTAGTATATGTTTTGCAGGTTAGAGGGTGTTGCGGGAAGCTCCCGTGGTCCTGTTCATTGTTCGACTCCTTGGGTGAAACGGTCCCTAAGAGAATATCGTATCTGCATGAGTATTTATCTGCACGCCGAGCATCAGCGGGGAACCCGATGATGCGCATCCCTCAGGGATGGGCGGTGTCGTTTCTCCGGGAGAAAGGCCACTTCATGAAGAAGGGAAAAGAAAAACTATTGAACGCGCTGTCTTACTTTACTGTTCTGGCGATCGCGTTCAGTTTCCTGGCATTCGCGTCCATGGGGGGCTATCTCTACGGCTCTGCGCAAACAGCGAGATCCTATGAAGCCGTCTTCAAGGAATTTACCGATAATGTTGAATCCCGGCAGATTTTCTACTTCCATGGATACAAGGTCGTTCCCAAAGAGAAAGTCATCGTCGTAAAGGTGAAGCCGCAGAAGTTGGCAGAGCTTGCCGAGTCAAGGGGAGCAGGATTAGACAAGACCAGGGACCAGTTTGTATCGAAACAGGCGGCCGGTTCCGGACAGCAGGTGAAAATATCTACGTCGTCCAAGACGATCACTCGATCATCATTCCTTTATTAAACTGAGTGCTCGCCGTCACACCTTATTGTTCACGGGACCAGACATCAATCATAATGTCACCATACAGTTTCGAACGTCCTCTTGTCCCATCGACATGACGTACAATAGTATCATGCAGATCACCAGTGCATCTCCTCAGGCGTTGCTTCTGTTGTAACTCTCCTCCCGCGCCAGCGGCAATTCTGACGGAACGCCCTCTGCTGTCGTCGCAAACGGAGGCCTGCTGCTGGGCAGAGATATCTGCGATGCCACAGCGACGACCCTTCTGCCCTATCGGCATTTCTCCCTTCTGTTTTCTCAGCTCGTTCTTTTTGGCCGCGTTTGTGGTACTATATGCGATGTATCATAGCGGAGGTATTCCTTATGGAAGGCAAACGAGTCAAGGACAGCAGCGTCGTCACCGCCCAGATGATGATCCCTCAGGACGCCAATCCTGCGGGCAACGTGCACGGAGGCGTCGTGGTCAAGATCATCGACGAGGCCGCCGGCGTGGTCGCAGCGCGGCACTCGCGCTGCAACGTGGTCACCGCTTCCATCGACCGGATGGATTTCCATCTCCCCATCTTCGTCGGCGACCTGCTCTTTTTCAAGGCCTGTCTCAATTATGTGGGAAGGACCTCCATGGAGATCGGCGTGCGCGTCGAGGCCGAGAACCTCATGACCGGCGCGGTGAGCCATGCAGCATCGGCCTATCTGACCTATGTGGCAATCGATAAGAAGGGACACCCCGTGGAGGTTCCGCCGCTGATCCTGGAGACCGACGAAGAGCGGCGCCGCCACCGGGAGGGAAAGGCCCGGCGGGAGACGCGGCTCGGCGAACGGAACAAGAAAGCTGCCTGCCACAAGGACCCCGGAAGCTGCACATGATAGGGTTTCTATTCCATAAGGACGGCTTTGTTGAGTCGCTACCGCAATGAACCTTCATCCAAAGAACCTCGAGAACCTGAAGCGGTACAACATTACCGCCTGGTTCTACGACATCCTCGATCTTCCCTGGGAGATGCAATATCGCAAATGGCGGCCTCAGCTCCTGACCGGCGTATCGGGAAACGTACTCGAGGTGGGGGTGGGCACCGGACGGAACTTGCGCTACTATCCTCCGGGAGTGACGCACCTGACCGCCCTCGACTTCAGCCCTGCCATGCTCCAACATGCCCGGCGGAGAGCGGAGGGAGCGTCCTGTCCGGTCCTGTTCGTTCAGGACGATGTCTGCACCATGTCCTCGATCCCTTCGGACCACTTCGATTGGGTCGTGGCCTGCTTCCTCTGCTGTGTGCTGCCTTTTGACTACCAGGACCAGGCACTTTCCCAGATCAGCCGGGTACTGAAGCCCGGCGGCCGGTTCTGCCTCCTCGAGATGGTCTATTCGAAGGACCGGTCGCTCCGCAAACGGCAGGACTTCTTCGCACCCTTCGTGGAGAAGGTCTACGGCGCGCGGTTCGACCGGAACACGCTTGAACACGCGAAGAACACGCCGGGGCTTGTCGTGACCGGAACGCGCTTTGTCAAGCAGGACACCTATCTCCTCATCGAAGGCAGGAGCGGGAAGTAGCCGCCTGCCGTTTTCTCGTTCCTTCTGATCTGCATCATAGCTCTGTGAACTGCCCTTGCATATCATGAAGCCCCGGATGACCCGACATTATTTTATGCTACCATTGAAGAAAGCAATAAGGAGGCGCCATGGAGCTGAATGCCAACACGAAGATCGACGACCTGCTGAAGGAATATCCCTTCCTGATGGAGTTCCTGATCGCCCGCTCGCCCAAGTTCAAGCTGCTGGAGAGCGCGGTCATGCGCAAGACCGTGGGAAAGGTGGCGACGGTGGCGCAGGCAGCATCCATCGGCAACATCGAACTGACTGCGCTGCTGGCGGACATCGCGGCAGAGATCAGGAAGCGGACCGGTACGGACGTGGCGATCGGCCCCGCGACGGCCGGGGGCGCTCCGATCATGGACGCCGATGCCCGCCAGGAGCTGCTGAAGGACATCATCCGGGACCTGCACAAAGGCGTTGAAATGACGGTCCTCAAGCACCGTTTCCACGAGCTCATCAAGGACATCGATCCGTCCGAGATCGCGAAGATGGAGCAGAGGCTCATGGCAGAAGGAATGCCCGAGAGCGAAGTGAAGCGGCTCTGCGACGTGCACGTGGAGGTGTTCAAGGAGTCGCTGTCAGCGCAGGACGCACCAGTGGTCCCGCCGGGCCATCCGCTCCATACCTATATGCTCGAGAACCGGGCCGCCGAGGGCATCTTGCACGGGTTGGACCACGTCCTGGCGAGGCTCGGCGAGGATCCGGAAAAGGCTGCCTTCGAAAAGGAGCGGGAGGTGCTGGCAAAGCTCGTCGAACAGCTCAGCACCATCGACCTTCATTACCTCCGGAAGGAGAACCAGCTGTTCCCGGTGCTCGAGGTCCATGGCATCACCGGGCCTTCGCAGGTCATGTGGGCGCTCCACGACGACATCCGCGTGGCCGTGAAGAGCGCTAAGGCCGGCGTCAGGGACGCGCTCGTTCCCGATGTGGTGAGCACGCTCCAATACTTGTCGAAGAGCATGCGCGACATGATCTATAAGGAAGAGCACATCCTCTTCCCCATGGCGAAGGACCTCCTGACCGACAAGGAGTGGGGTAAGGTGCGGCAGGGCGAGGAGGAGATCGGCTACGCATGGATCAGGCCGGAGGCGGACTGGACGACGAGCGCCGAAGAGGCGAAGGAGCGGGCAGTCGGCAAGGCAAGTGAGGTCAGGCTCGACACCGGCATGATGACCGTGGAGCAGGTCAATATGATGCTGAAGCACATGCCGGTGGATATTTCCTTCGTTGACGAGAAGGACGAGGTTCGGTACTATTCAGCGACGAAGGACCGAATCTTCCCGAGAAGCCCCGGCGTTATCGGCAGGAAGGTCCAGAACTGCCATCCGCCCAAGAGCTTTGGCGTGGTGCAGAAAATCCTCGACGAGTTTCGGGCAGGAAGGCGCGACAAGGCTGACTTCTGGATCCAGATGAAGGGCAGGTTCCTGTTGATCCAGTATTTCGCGGTGCGCGACGAGAAGGGGGCGTATCAGGGGACGCTCGAAGTGAGCCAGGACGTGACGGACATCAGGAAGCTCGAAGGCCAGAAGCGGCTGCTGGATTGGGATTGATAAAGGCAGGGGACAGGGGACAGGAACTCTCCCCGTCAAGTGCTTCAAACTATGCCATGCCAACACTTGATGACCATGATGCAGAGGAGTTAGTGCTCCTTCGCGAAGAGGTGAAGCGGCTGCGGCAGGCGCTGAACCGCCTCACGCCTTCTCTCGAGACGATCCTCAAACGCCGCGGTTTCCGGGTGTATAAAAAGGAACCGGACGACGACCTTCTGGTGCCCGACGAACCCTTCCGCGACAGCTTCTTCGAACTGCTGCATAAATATTCCTTCCGTTTGCTCCTCCGCGACATCATCAAGCACCAGGACCGGTTCACACTCGAACAGGTGACGCGGTATTCGACCACGCGGGTCATCCGGTCCTACCTTGGCTATCTTCGGGACATCAGGCTGATCACCGAGGGAGCGGCGGGGTATGCCCTTTCTCGGGCAGGCATCACGAGCTTCGGGCCGACACTGGAATGGTACATCGCGGAGCTGCTGAAGCGGGAGTTTGGTGCCGAAGTGTTCTGGGGCGTCAAGTTCAAACGGCCGAAGGTGGGAGGAGATTACGACGTGCTGGCCAAACTGGATGGCTCGCTCCTGTACGTGGAGGTGAAATCCTCGCCACCGAAACAGGTCATGGCCGGCGAGATCGCGGCATTCCTCGACCGCGTCGAGGACCTGGCCCCGGAGACCGCCGTCTTTCTGATGGACACGGAGCTCCGGATGAAGGACAAGCTTGTGCCCATGTTCGAGCAGGAACTGGCAAAGAGGAGCAGCGAGCCACCGCCGGTCCTGCGGCTGGAACGAGAGCTCTTTCACGTTCAGGAACGCATCTTCATCGTGAACGCCAAAGAGAGTATCGGCCGGAACCTGGAGAAGGTTATAGCCCGATACGTTCAGGGGCGGCGCGGTCAGTAGTCCCAGCGGAGCGCCAGGGTGAAGATGTTGTTTCGCGTGATGACATCTGACGAGCTGGGATGCGTTGTCTGCCGCTCATAGGCAAGCCAGGTGCTCCAGTGGTCCGTGAGGTCGTAGTCCGTGCCGAGCAAGGCGGTCCTTGTCCGCAGGACCGTTGCCGCGATGTCCTGGTACTGCCGCGACTGGAATCGGTACCCCGCTGTTACGAGCAAGTCGTCGGTCAGGTCATACCCCGCGGCGAGCCGATAGGCGGTCCCCCGGTAGCTGAAGTCCTGGGACACGGCGCGGTAGATATCATACGCAGCCGCTTCGCGCAACCAAAGGTCGTCGGTGACATACTGCTTCAGGGCTGCCGAACCGCTGTATTCCTTCCCGTCCCGGTCCGGGTCGTTGTCGTACCGCCGGGCCCCGCCGCGCCCGTACAGGCTTGCCCCGAATGTGTCGCTCACGTGCACGGTCGCGCCTGCGCTCACGCCTGCCGCAGCCTGATCGTACTCGGAAAACTTCTGGTAGTCCGTTCGCTCGGCAAAGCCCAGCGCGTAGACCGTAAAGCGATCGCCTGCGTCGCCGCTGACGCCCAGCTCTGTCATGATGGTGACCGATAGGTCGCCGGGCGATTGGGAGCCGGCGCCGATATATGAACCCTGCCCGCCGGCGGTCCCGCCTCCCGTTCCGGGGCCAGTTCCGAACCCCTTGGCGCCGGCCTGCATGGCTGAGAGGCCTTGCGGTACGCCGGTGGCCGGTGATGATGCGCCGCCTCCCGACAGGAGGCCGACGATGTTGTCCTCGTAGGTGACGCTGGCCTCGGCGCCCAAGATGAGTTCGGCCCCGGCCGGGGAGGACAGGCACACCAGGAAAGCGATGAGCAGGCACGATGATGCGGCGCGCATCAGATCACGCGCATGCAGCACCGGGGGATGAAAGACCATGAAGTCTCCTTCGGACACAGGAAAAGGCCGGAAGAGGACGCTTAATCCACCCTTCCGGCCCTAATGAGTCACGCTATCTGCCGCCGCCCCGGTTCTGCGTTCCGCTTCCCGGATGTATTCTGTCCCGGTCGCGGTCCCTGACCTGATCCTTGTCCCTGGTCTGGTCGCCTGCTGTTTTGGGTGACGAGCCCTTTTTCTTCGTCTGCTTCGTCGCCTCACCGGACTGGTCGCGCGCCTGCTTCTCCTCACGCGTCCTGGTCTGATCCTGGATACGCTCCTGATCTCCCACCGCCTGCGATCCGGTCTGGACCATCTCCTGCTTCTCGGTCCGTGCGCGGTTCTCCTTCTGTTGCGGGGCGGTCTGCGCCAGAATTGCCGAAGCCGGCAACAGCAGTCCCAGAGCCATTCCTATGGCGGTCATTTTTCTCAACATAGGTCATCCCTCCTTTATCGTGGTGAAGTGCCTCGGTCGTCCCGAGGGTGATTCCGAGTGAAGCAGGCTTCCGGAAGCCGCTTCGTGCTCCGCTCCTCCGGAGAGCGGTATCTCGTATCGATTTCGTGTTCCTCGTCCTGCAAAAGCGCCCGCATTGTTTGCCTATGAGACGGAGTAGCGGGAAAAAGGTTACACGTTCGCCTTTCTATCGTTCGATCATTTTCTCCCACCGCCCCGCCCTCCGGCATCCCTGTTGCCGCCGGCGCCGCGGTCCTGCCTTCCGCTGTCACGGCCCTCGCCGGAGCCGCGCTCCTTACTGACTTCCCGGTCCGCTGCCCGTACGATATCGTCCATGCTGCGCCCCTGGCGGACCATATCGCTCACCGTCCGTTCGAGCCGAGCATAATCGCGTTCCCTGAAGCCGCGCTCAATGCCTACCTGGACAGCCCGCGCGGCCGCATCGGCCGGCACGCCGTTACCAGCGAGGAACGAAAGGGTCCTTACGGCCCGTTCGAACTGGTCCAGCGACTGCCCCTGAGCTCGGACCTTTTCCCCGAGGGCCTGCATCATGTCGGATGACAGGGACTGCTCATGGGCGCGTGCAACGCTCTCGAGCGCTGCCTCACGAGCATTGCCTGTGCCAGCTGGAAGGCCGTTTTGCACGAGGCCATCGACCAGGGGCTTGGCCGTTGCAAGACCGTCGGCGAGACGCTTGCTTGCCGCATCGATCCGTTCCGGCGGGACTCCCTTGGATAGCCCCTGTTCGATCCGGTCAAGGACCGGCCTGACGGGAAGTCCCTGCTGCTTCGTACGGACCGCTGTTTCGAGGAAACTGTCCAGTGTCGCTGCATCTGCCCCCCGTTCCAAGCCGCGGCCGATGATGATCTCCACATCTTCCGCCGGGATGCCTGCGTGCACGGTTTCCTGGGCACGCACCGTGATGTCCGCCTGTGCAGCTGCCGAAAGCGCCGAGCGTTCTAAGGCCCGCGCCATCCCAGCTGGCGGAGAGTCGGCGGCCCTTACGGGCGCAGCGGCGAGCAGGGCCGCGGTTGCCAGGCCGATCAGCAAAATTGGAGAGGCTGTCCGGTTGTTCATATGCTCACCCTCATCACCGCATTCCGGTATCCGAAGCCATCGTCGCGGTACGACTCGGCACGGGGGTCCGTGACCCATTGTTCGTCGTCCACGATGAACATGTACGTGTACACACCGGGTGTCAGCGGGAGTTCGATGGTCCATATGCCGTTCTCCCGGGTCATCAGATGGGAATCGGTGCGCCACTTATTGAAATCGCCCGCCACGGCAACGCGCTTCGCCGCAGGCGCGACAAAGGTAAGGCGGACGGTCTCCACGACGCCTCCCGGCGATACCGACGTACGCGCTGTCTCCCGGTTCACATTCGTCATCTGCTTCATTACGGCAAGGGAAACGACCGTCAGCAGGACCAGGGCCATTGCCGTTGCCATGTTCCAGCGCAGCACGCGGCTGCCGAAGAAGAACCGCTTCACCCGTGCCGGGAGCGTCTCCACGCGCCCGGGGAGCCGGCCCATGACCGACGCGGTGAAAGCGAGCGGCGGCTTCAGCCGCCCCTCCTGCTCGAGCAGCCCTACGGCGCTGCTCAGGTCGTCGAACTCCCTTCTGAGGACCGGGTCGTCCTGGATCCGTCTGCTGATAGCATCTTTTTCCGCCGCCGGGACGTCGCCATCCAGCAGCCGGTGAACAATGTCGCGTTCATCCTTCATCTCTCTACTCCTGTTCCGGCCAGGGCCTGCTTCAACAGCTCCCTGCCCCGGTGCGCCCTGACCTTGAGCGCCGGGATGCTGACGCCGAGGATCTCCGAAATAGACCGGTAGTCAAGCTCCTCGATGTGCTTCAAGATGATCACCTCGCGGTAATCGGGGGGAAGCCTGTCCAATGCCTTCTGGACGGCATCGGATGACTCCCCGGCGGACGCCTCCTGTTCGGGATTCCGCTTCCTGGTCTCCCTGATCTCGGCGATCTCGTCGATCCCGACGGTAGCACGCCTCGACCGAAGATGATCCCGGCATTTGTTCAGGACGATGCTCGTGAGCCACGAGGAGAATTTCGAACCGAACCGGAAATGCCGGAGCCCTTTGTAGGCCGCGAGAAAGCTCTCCTGGGCGATGTCGTTCGCCATATCCGCGTCGCCCAGCATCCTGCAGGCGACGGTGTACGCCAGCGACTGGTACCGGTCCACCAGGACCGCATAGGCGTCGCCGTCGCCTTCCCGGCACCGCTCGATGATATTGTATTCGTCGTCCTGCAAAAGCGCGCTCATTGTTTGCCTATTAGACGGAGCTGCGGGGAAAAGGTTACACGGTCATTTTCCCCCGTCCTCGCCTCTCGTCACGGTTACGATCGAATTCCGCCCGCCCAGGCCGTTGTCCACGGACGGCGCTTGCGGGTCCGGGACCCATGTTTCACCGTTGATGACGAACAGGTACTCGTAGCGCCCGGGCGGAAGGGGCAGGATGGCGGACCATCTTCCGCTCCTGTCGGGGCCGGCCAAGGGATGGCGTTTCGGGTCCCAGCGGTTGAAGCTCCCCGCGACGGAAACGGTGCGGGCGTCCGGGGCGGCGATCGAGCATGACCAACCGTCAACGGCCTCATGGCCCTGCCTGAGGCCGGAAGCGCAGCCGGAGGCGGTCATCGAGAGGGCGATCACGAGCGGAATGAGGATATGCGTGGGGAATGTCATAGAGATCTGCGAAAAAAAGAGGCCGCCCCGGCCGGCACCACGCCGGTCGGAACAGCCTCCCCGATGATCCTGTGCGAACCGATGAAACTGCTTACTGGGCGCTGCCGCCCTGTATCAGCATCCTGCCGTCGCCCCGGTACGAGCGCGGCGGTTCCGGGTTCTTTTGTTCCTGCTGCTTCTGTTCGACCGGGGCCTGCTTCGGGGTCTTGCCCGCGCGGGCATGGTCGTTCTTGATGTCCCGGTTCGCGTTGTTCGCCGCCTTCCTGACCTGGCTCACGGTCTTGCCAAGCTTCGTCCCGAGCTGCTGGGCGACCTGCCCCCACCCTAGGATCGGCGGGCCCTGCCGCAGGGCGAGCACCCTGTGCACGTTAGCGTCCGTGGCGCTCCCGGGCAGGGACTGAGCGAGCGACAGCACGATCGCGACCTCGCCGTAGCCGAGCTGCCGGTCCCGGAGCGCCTGCACCTGGGAATCGGTCGTCTTGAACTCCATAGCAAGCCGCTTGACCACGGCTTTCTCGCCGTCGGGCTTCGCCGCCGTGTCGTTCAGGCGCTTCGCCTCCCGCTCGAGGTTCCTCTCGTCCTTTGACACGTCGGCCGCTTCCGCGACGACGGACAGCAGCGACAGGACACAGAATATGCCAAGGGCTGCGGAAAAACGCTTCATCAGCCGGTCTCCTGTTGTTATGAAAATGTGCAACCAGGGCTGCTCTGGAACAGCGTCATTATACCACGGCGCGGCCGGGGAAGAATCAGGAATTTGCAGCGGGAGGGTCCGGCGAAGGGTGAAACAACCTCTTTACAAGCTCACGGAATAATGGTATTTTTATCGAAAATTTTTCCCGGATTCAAATATCCTCTGCCGGAGGCCTCCTCTCCGATGAAAAAACTGCTCGAAAAGAGCGTATACCTGGTGCTGATCAGCGTGGTGTTCTCGCTGCTCGCCGCGCTTGCGGCATCCCTCTGGGGTGCCGTCAAGACCGTGCTCGTCATCAAACACCTTGTGCTGAGCACAGCCGCATCACCGGTGGCATCGGTGGAGCTCATCGCGCTGATGGATTCGTTCCTGATCGCCACGGCGCTGCTCATCTTCGCGCTCGGGCTGTATGAGCTGTTCATTGAGGAAATCAGACTTCCTGAATGGCTGGTGGTCCACGACCTCGACGACCTGAAGGTGAAGCTCTCGAGCGTCATGATCCTGGTGATGGCGGTGGTCTTTCTGGAGCACCTGGTGGAATGGAAGGACCCGCTGGGGACGCTCTATTTCGGTATTGCCGTGGCAGCGGTGTCCGCCGCGCTGATTGCCTTCGGCCGGATTGGAAAAAAGAGCTGAGCGAGCTCCCCGCCTTGTGCGGGAGCACAGGAGCAATGTCCATGGAGCGAACGATCAAAAAAGTGCTGGTGGCGAACCGCGGCGTTCCCGCGGTGCGGGTGATGCACACATGCCGCGACCGGAACATCCCCACCACGGCTGTGTACAGCTCGCCGGACCGGCTGGCCCACCACGTGTTCATGGCCGATTCAGCGGTGCATGTCGGCGAGGCGCCGCCGGTAGAGTCCTACCTGAACATGGACCGGATGGTCGATGCCGCCCTCCGCAGCGGATCGGACGCCATCCACCCCGGCTGGGGGTTCCTGGCCGAGAACGAGGCCTTTGCCCAGAAGGTGATCGACGCGGGCCTGATCTGGATCGGTCCGCCTCCCAAGGTCATCCATCTGATGGGCGACAAGATCCAGGCGAAGAAGCTGGCACACAGGGCGGGCGTGCCGGTCATCCCGGGAGTCAGCAACGTCACGGATGCGGCGCAGATCAGGTCATGGATGGCCGATGAGAAGGCAGCGTTCCCCATCATTATCAAGGCCTCGGCGGGCGGCGGCGGCAAGGGCATGATCAAGGTCGAGAATGACGCCGCCATCCCGCAGGCGCTTGCCCAGGCCCGGTCCGAGGCCAAGAAATCCTTCGGCGACGAGACGATCCTGGTGGAGAAGTACATCGAGCGGGGCAGGCACATCGAGGTGCAGATCGTGGCCGACGATTCCGGGAACGTGGTGCACCTCTACGAGCGCGAGTGCACGCTCCAGCGCCGGAACCAGAAGATCATCGAGGAGGCGCCGTCGCCCAGCCTGGACGAGAACCTCCGCAACGAGATCTGCTTCACGGCCACGCGGCTCATGCGCGAGATCGGCTACGTCACGGCCGGGACCGTGGAGTACATCTTCGACTCGGCCACGCGCAAGTTCTACTTCCTCGAGGTGAACACGCGGCTCCAGGTGGAGCACGGCATCACCGAGCTCATCACGGGACTCGACATCGTCGGCATCATGCTGGACACGGCGCTGGGCAGGAAGCTGCCCTTCAAACAGGCCGATATTCGGCCGAACCGGTGGGCCCTCGAGGTCCGGCTGAACGCCGAGGACCCGAAGACCTTCAGCCCCTCCTTCGGGAAGATCTCCCGGCTCCAGACCCCGATGGGCCCCAACGTGCGGGTCGCCTCGGGCGTGTACGAGGGCGGGGACATCCCGCCGTACTATGATTCGCTCTTCATGCTGCTCATGACCGCCGGCGCGGACCGCAAGGACGCCATCCGGGTCATGGACCGCTGCCTGGGCCGGAACCTGCGGGTCGAGGGCGTCAAGACGCTCCAGCCGCTGCTGCTCAGCATCATCCGCCACCCTTCGTTCATTGCCGGGGAGTTCTCCACGCGGTTCATCGAGGAGCACATGGACGAGCTGATCTCCATGTTCAGCGACGACAACAGCGAGGACGAGGTGCTCAAGATCGCGCGCTACGTCGCCGAGATCTCGGCGCTGGGGCCGCAGAAGTGGATGTGAGGAACCGCAGGAGACAGGAGCAAGAAGGAAGTCTGAAAAGGATCTCACCGCGAAGGCGCAAGGGACGCAAGGACGTCAAAAACAATCAGGATATCTTTTCTTAGTTTAGCTTTCCTCGCGCTCTTCGCGCCTTGGCGGTTCCAGGGTTCTGATGTTGTTTGGATGCAGGAATATGAGGCAGACCGGCCGTCGGAGCGTTGACCAGGCATGAAAGATATCATCAAACTGCTGAACAACAACCGGGAGTGGGCCCGGCGGGTTGAGATCGAGAACCCCGGGTTCTTCAGGAGGCTGAAGCGGCAGCAACGGCCCAAGTACCTGTGGATCGGCTGTTCCGATAGCCGGGTACCGGCGAACCAGATCACGGGGCTGCTGCCGGGCGACGTCTTCGTCCACCGGAACATCTCCAATCAGGTCATCAATACCGACATGAACCTGATGTGCGTCCTGCAGTACGCCGTGGAGGTGCTAAAGGTCAGGCACATCATCGTGTGCGGGCATTACGGATGCGGGGGCATTGCGGCAGTCAGGAAGGACGCCGTCACCGGGA
>JAAXXJ010000271.1 GCA_013334545.1 Nitrospirota bacterium
ATGCCGGGGAGCTTGGTATGCAGGTCCCGGAAAGCCCGATCCTGTTCCTCAAGCCGCCGACCAGCGTGATCGGTCCCGGCGAAGCGATCGTGCGGCCCGCCATGAGCTCCCGGGTCGACTACGAGGCGGAGCTGGGCATCGTCATCCGGGACCGTGTCAGCCGCATTCCTCCCGAAGCGTCGCGGGGCCACATCCTCGGCTACACGTGCGCGAACGATGTGACCGCCCGGGACCTCCAGCAGAAGGACGTGCAGTGGACGCGGGCCAAGTCCTTCGATACCTTCTGCCCTGTCGGGCCATGGATCCAAACGGACCTCGATCCCGATGACCTCCTTGTCGAATCGTACGTGAACGGGGAGCGGCGGCAGTCGTCGCGGACCTCTCAGTTCATCTTCGGCGTCGATCTTCTCGTCAGCTTCATCTCGCAGGTCATGACGCTCGAGCCCGGCGACCTCATCATAACCGGGACCCCCGCCGGCATCGGGCCGATGCAGGCCGGTGATGAGGTAGAGGTCCGGATAGAGGGGATCGGGTGCCTGAAGAACGTTGTGCGATGATTGAAAAAAGACTGGAAATTGAACAGCGCAGAGCGATCTCAGGCGCTGATCGATTTTTAATGGGATCCCCAATACTATTGTAGCCGGAGGAAGCAAGAGCGTGCAGACCAATGATACCTACATCCAGTACCTTTTCGCAGAGCGACTCGGCGGTACAATGTTCGGCAAGGACACGAAGATCTACAAGTTTGAGAAGATCAAGCGCGCGAAGCGGGCCGCGCTCGCCGCGAACCCCGGCGCTGAGCTTATCGACCTGGGCGTCGGCGAGCCCGATGAGATGGCCTTCCCCGGTGTGGTCCAGGCGCTCCAGCGGGCGGCCGAGAGGCCGGAGAACCGGGGCTATGCCGACAACGGCATCCCGGAGTTCAAAGCAGCAGCAGCGCGCTATTTGCAGAACGTCTACGGCGTTTCCGGGATCGACCCGGAGACCGAGGTGCTGCACGGCATCGGCAGCAAGCCGGTGCTTGCCATGTTCCCGTCGGTCTTTATCAACCCGGGTGACGTAACGCTCATGACCGTGCCCGGCTATCCCGTGATGGCGACGCATACGCGGTGGTACGGCGGTTCGGTGGTGAACCTGCCGCTTACCGAGGAGAAGGGGTTCCTGCCCGACCTCGATGCCATTCCCGCAGATGTCCGGAAAAAGGCGAAGCTTCTTTATCTCAACTATCCCAACAATCCTACGGGCGCCGGGGCCACGAAGGCGTTTTTCGAGAAAGCGGTGAAGTTCGCGAAGGAGAACGAGATCATCGTCGTGCACGACGCTGCGTACTCGGCGCTGATGTACGGAGTGAAGCCGCTGTCGTTCCTGTCCGTGCCGGGAGCGAAGGATGTGGGCGTCGAGATCCACTCCCTCTCCAAGGCGTTCAACATGACCGGCTGGCGCCTTGCGTTCGTCGCGGGTAACGACCGGGTGATCGCGGGCTACGGGAACGTCAAGGACAACTACGACTCGGGACAGTTTAAGGCCATCCAGCAGGCAGGCATCTATGCGCTCGAACATCCGGAGATCACCGATGAGATTAAGGAAAAGTACGAACGCCGGCTCCGCTCCCTGGTCAAGACCCTGACGGATATGGGTTTCGCGGCAAGCATGCCTGCAGGCACTTTCTACCTGTATGTGAAGGTGCCCAGAGGTGTGAAGAACGGCAGAAGGTTCGCCAGCGCCGAGGAGTTCTCCGAGTTCCTGATCGCTGAAAAGCTCATCAGCACCGTGCCCTGGGACGATGCCGGCCCCTACATCCGGTTCTCGGCGACCTTCGAAACGAAGGGCAAGGCAGATGAGCAGCGGGTCCTCGACGAGTTCAAGAAGCGGATGGGGGGGCTGCAGTTCGAGTTCTCAGCGAGTGATTGAGTAATTGAGCGGGCAGGGTTCCTCCTTCATGGCCCAATCAGAGTACGCGAATAACTGAATTCCCATGCCGGTCATCGCATACATCGGGATAGGATCGAACGTTGGCGACCGGGAGGCAAATTGCCGGAAGGCCATTGAGCTTCTGGCGAAGGCCGGCAGGATCGTGCGCATTTCCTCTCTGTATCGAACGGAGCCGGTGGGATACCACGAGCAGGATGATTTCATCAATGCTGTGGCCGCAGTCGAGACCGACTGCGCACCGGACGATCTGTTGCGGGAGTGCCATGCCATCGAGGACCGGCTTGGCCGAAAGCGCGGTTTGCGGTGGGGGCCTCGTACAGCGGACCTCGATATCCTGCTATACGGGAGCCAGGTGGTCAACCAGCCGGGTCTTGCCATTCCCCATCCGCGCATGTCGATGAGGAAATTCGTTCTGATCCCGCTGGTGGAGATCGCCCCGGATGCGGTCAATCCACAGCTGAACCGGACGGCGGCACAGCTGCTCGATGAACTGAACGATCGTCATATCGTTATGAAATGCAGCGAGAGGTCCGGGACGCCATGAACCACAATTCTGAAATCCGGCAAGCCCGGTATATCGTGATCGACGGCCCCATCGGCGTAGGAAAGACCAGCCTCGCGACGCTGCTCGCCCCTGAGCTGAACGCGCGTCTCATCTTCGAGCGAGCCGAGGAGAACCCGTTTCTCTCCGATTTTTACCACGATCCCGCCCGCTTCCGGTTCCAGACGCAGATATTCTTTCTCATGAGCCGGTTCGCCCAGCAGGAGGAGTTCTCCCAGCATGACCTGTTCAACCAGGTCACCATCAGCGACTACCTTTTTGCCAAGGACCGGATCTTTGCCTACCTGAACCTGAACGACCACGAACTCGCCTTGTACGAGCAGATCTACAAAATGATCGAACCCAAGGTCGTCAGGCCCGACCTCGTTATCTACCTCCAGGCGGACACCGAGACTATTCTGCGACGCATCAAGCAGCGGGCACGGCCATTCGAGAAAGATGTGAGCCGCGATTACATCGAGGCAGTGAACGATGCGTATAGCCACTATTTTTTCCGGTATGCCGAAACCCCGCTTCTCGTCATTAATACCTCGGACATCGATTTCGTTCACAATCCCCAGGACCTGGACGACCTCATCCGAGAGATCCTGAGCATGCGGCCGGGGACCCTCTATTACGTTCCCCGGTCACAGGGGTGACTGCAATACCGCATCCTGTTATAAACCCCGTAAGCCATTTCTCTTCTTGATATCCCATCCTCTCTCGAATTGTGCCCATAGCGGAAAAGCGCCAAAAAACATATAGTTGCGAATAGCTAGCACTCCTATTGACAGAGTGCTAATGATATGGTATATAATAATTATCAAAGAAATCATCATTATGGGAGGTGATGGGGCTGGTTCTATCGTGGGATCTTTTCGGAATCGACCTTCAACCCTTATCTTAAGGCTTCAGCAGCCGGGGGGAAAGGAGGTTCATTGTTCCATTGAGATGTATGAAGGTCGACAATATTCAGAGCCGGCCTTTTCAAAGGCAACAGGCAATAACTTGAAAGGGAGGGATCTATATGAAAAGCATAATTCGTTGGGATCCGTTCAGGAGTATGAGGGCATGGGACCCCTTCGATGAAATGAGGACCATGCAGAGGGAAATGGACAGGCTGTTCGACCGGCTTCTTGGAACAGAAAGAGCGGGGGAGGTTGGGCGTCCTGGCCTCTGGATGCCGTCGATCGAGAGTTACACGAAGGAAGGGAAGTTGTTCATCAAGGCGGAGCTTCCGGGCGTCGATCCGAAGGACCTTGATGTTACCATCGACGACCGTGAGCTCGTGATCAAGGGTGAACGGAAGGCCGAAAAGGACGAGAAGGAGAAGGATTATACGTATCGCGAGATCTCCTATGGTTCCTTCGAGCGCCGGTTCTTGATCCCTGAGGGTGTCAAGACCGAGGACCTGAAGGCGGCCTTCGCCAACGGCATTCTTGAGATCTCGGTACCGGTACCCGAGGTTCGGAAGGCAAAGAAGATCGAGATCAGGGCTGAGGAGACGAAGAAGCTGGAAGCTGGAACAACGGTTAAAAAGGCTGCATGAACTGTTTGGCATAAGCGCTGGGCCATCAGTCCAAAAGGCTGGCCATCCCGGAGAACCGTTGGATTGTTCGGGATGGCTTTTTCTTTGCCTATGATTGACAATGTATCGCTCAACCTGCGGACGCCTAAATGCTTGACAGAAAAAAGATGATATGTTAGATTGTTAGCACTCATTTGGCCTGAGTGCTAAGGCCCTCGTTCGGGGCATGGAATTTTCCGGTACAATAATGTGGAATTGAATGAAAGAACAAAAAAGGTCCTGCAGGCGGTCATAGACAGTTATATCCAGACGGGTTCGCCGATCGGATCTACTGTCCTTGCGAAGACCTATAACTTCAGCCTGAGCTCGGCGACGCTGCGCAACATCATGGCCGAACTTGAGGAGATGGGATTCCTGACCCATCCCCACACGTCGGCCGGGAGAGTGCCGACTGACAAGGGATACCGCTATTATATCGATTCGCTCATCAGTTTCGACCGCGACACACAGGAGATCCAGGAGCACTT
>JAAXXJ010000272.1:0-2477 GCA_013334545.1 Nitrospirota bacterium
CTTTGAAGCGCCGGTGAACCTGGCGTATTCAAGCCGGAACCGCTCTGCCTCGGTCCGCATCCCCATGTACAGCGCGAACCCGAAGGCAAAGAGGGCCGAAGTCCGGTTCCCCGACCCGTCGTGCAACCCCTACATGGCATTCGCGGCCATGCTGATGGCGGGCCTTGACGGCATCGAGAACAAGATCGATCCGGGCCAGCCGCTGGACAAGGACATCTACGATATGGCACCCGAAGAACTGGCCGGCGTGCCGTCCATGCCGGGCTCGCTCGAGGAGGCGCTGGACAACCTCGAGGCGGACCACGACTTCCTGATGAAGGGCGACGTGTTCACCAAGGACGCCATCGAGATGCATATCAACTACAAGCGGACCAAAGAAGTTGACGCCCTCCGGCTCCGCCCCCATCCGTACGAGTTCTTCCTGTACTACGACATTTAGAATAGGATTTACATCGATCCGCCACAACCGGAACCCCAGCAATGGGGTTCCGGTTTTTTTTTCGTCCGAACGCGGCGAATGCTTTCCACCTGCCCGATGAACTCCTCCTGCATGCACACCGATGCCTTTATGAAATCTTAATGGTTATTCGCACAGTTTTAGCAGCAATTTAATGCCGGTTATGCTTATATTTATTTATCGTGAGGAGGTCGTGCGATGGATGTCCTGTTTGTCGGGATCATCATGGTGCTCTTTATTACAAGCTGGTTGTTCGTGAAGCTCGTGGAACGGGTCTAGGAGGATTGCCATGGAACTTTTTTACTGGATAGGCGGCATTCTTGCTGCGGCGTTGCTGGTTTACCTTTTGATAGCACTGCTTAAGCCGGAGGCATTGTCATGACTGGCAACAATATTTTGCAGATAGTTATATTTTTCGGCGTTTTGTGGCTCCTCGCAAAACCGCTCGGCGTCTACATGGCGCGGGTTTACGAAGGACAGCCTTCGGGCCTGGACCGCGTGCTCGGGCCTGTTGAACGTCTTTTCTACCGGATATGCGGCATCAAGCCCGACGAGGAAATGAGTTGGAAGAAGTACGCAGGTGCGGTGCTGATGTTCAGTGCAGGCGGATTCTTCTTCCTGTACCTCCTGCAGCGGCTGCAGGCCATACTGCCGCTCAATCCGCAAAAGTTTTCGGCAGTCTCCCCGGATTCTTCATTCAATACTGCTGTCAGTTTTGTGACGAACACCAACTGGCAGGGGTATGGCGGCGAAATCACTATGAGCTACCTCTCCCAGATGGTCGGACTGGGAGTGCAGAATTTCGTTTCTGCTGCGGCAGGTATGGCCGTGCTCATTGCCCTGATCCGTGGGTTCAAGAGACACTCGGCAGAGACCATCGGAAACTTCTGGGTCGATCTCACGCGCTCGACGCTCTACATCCTGATGCCCCTTGCGCTGATCTGGTCCTTGCTTTTGGTCTCCCAGGGTGTGGTGCAGACCTTCAGCGAGTACAAGACTGTCTCGCTTACCCAGCCGATCACCTATGATGCTCCGAAGCTCGATGACAAGGGCAACGCCCTCAAGGATGAAAAGGGCAATGTTGTGACGGAAAAAGTGCAGGTGAAAGAGCAAACCATACCGCTTGGTCCCGCCGCCTCCCAGATCGCGATCAAGCAGCTCGGCACGAACGGCGGCGGGTTCTTTAACGTGAACTCGGCTCATCCTTTGGAGAATCCGACCCCACTCTCCAATTTCTTTGAAATGCTGGCGCTCATTCTTATTCCGGCGGCGCTCTGCATCACCTTCGGAAGGATGATCGGTGACATGCGCCAGGGGTGGGCCTTATTATCAGCCATGACGATCGTGCTCGTCACGCTGATGGTCTTATGTACGTGGAGCGAGCAGGGCGGCAATCCCCGCTTCGAATCCATCGGCATTGATCAACAGGCAAGCGCTATGCAGCCCGGTGGCAACATGGAAGGCAAGGAAGCCCGCTACGGCATCGTGAACTCCGCGATCTGGGCAACGGCGACCACGGCAGCTTCGAACGGCTCTGTCAATGCCATGCACGACTCTTTCACGCCCATGGGCGGTCTCTACCCTCTGGCACTGATGCAGTTGGGTGAGGTCATCTTCGGCGGTGTGGGCTCCGGGCTCTACGGTATGTTGATCATGGCGATCATCACGGTCTTCATTGCCGGTCTCATGGTCGGCCGCACGCCGGAGTACCTGGGCAAGAAGATCGAAATGTTCGAGATGAAGATGGCAACACTCGCAGTTCTGGTCGTGAACGCACTGGTCAAGATCGGGACAGCAATCGGTGTGGCAACAACAGCGGGAACCGCCGGAGTTGCGAACCCGGGTCCGCATGGGTTTTCCGAAATACTGTACGCTTTCTCATCTGCTGCGAACAACAACGGCAGCGCCTTTGCCGGTCTTAGCGCGAACACGGTCTTTTACAACACGGCCCTGGGCACTGCCATGTTCCTCGGCCGGTTCTGGGTGATCCTCCCGGTACTGGCAATCGCCGGGTCCCTGG
>JAAXXJ010000272.1:2487-4512 GCA_013334545.1 Nitrospirota bacterium
TGGGCACGCTGCCGACGCACACGCCCTTGTTTGTGGCGCTTTTGATCGGGGTCATATTGATCGTCGGAGCGTTAACGTTCATGCCGGCCTGGGCCTTGGGACCGATAGCGGAACAACTGATGGCTGTACGATAACAGGAACCATTGAGGAGGAATGATAATGAGCAGTAAATCGGAAAAGCGATCGCTCTTTGAACTCGTGATCGTAAAAAAAGCATTATGGGATTCATTCAGAAAATTGAATCCAGCACACCAGATCAAGAACCCCGTCATGTTTGTCGTGGAAGTCGGCAGTATCTTGACGACGCTTCTGTTTTTCCACGCGATCCTGACAGGAAAAGGCGAGGCGTCCCCTTCCTTCATCCTTCAGATCTCCGTCTGGCTCTGGATAACCGTGCTTTTCGCGAACTTTGCCGAGTCCATGGCCGAAGGCCGGGGCAAGGCACAGGCCGAATCGCTACGCAAAACACGGCGTGACGTGATGGCCAAACGCCTGGCGAAGCCGAAACCGGATGGGGCGGTCACGAAGATCGCTTCGTCACAGCTCAAAAAAGGTGATGTCGTGCTCGTGGAGGCAGGCGACATCATCCCCATGGACGGTGAGATCATCGAGGGTGTGGCCTCGGTCAATGAAAGTGCCGTGACCGGTGAAAGCGCGCCGGTGATCCGCGAAAGCGGCGGAGACCGGAGCGCGGTGACAGGTGGAACGACGGTGTTGTCCGACTGGCTCGTGGTGCGGATCACGACAAGTCCGGGAGAGACGTTCCTAGACCGGATGATCGCCATGGTGGAAGGCGCAAAGCGCCAGAAGACGCCGAATGAGATCGCTCTCGATATTCTGCTCGCGGGTATGACCATCATCTTTTTGCTCGTAACCGTGACGCTCCTTCCCTATTCACTCTTCAGCGTCAAGGCGGCGGGCCAGGGCGCGCCGGTCACCATCACCGTGCTCGTGGCGCTTTTGGTATGCCTCATCCCGACCACGATCGGCGGCTTGCTCTCGGCCATCGGCATTGCCGGCATGGACCGGATGATCCAGGCAAATGTGATCGCCACGTCGGGACGGGCCGTGGAAGCGGCCGGAGACGTTGATGTGCTGCTGCTCGATAAAACAGGCACCATCACCCTTGGAAACCGGCAGGCCACGGAGTTTATTCCCGCATCGGGAGTGCATATAGGAGCACTCGCCGACGCAGCACAGCTCGCCTCATTAGCAGATGAAACTCCTGAAGGAAGAAGCATCGTGGTCCTTGCAAAAGAAAAGTACAGCCTCCGCGCCCGGGACATGCAAAGCATCAAGGCGGAATTTGTCCCTTTCACTGCCCAGTCACGTATGAGCGGGGTCAATCTCGAAAACCGGGAAGTCCGCAAGGGCGCTGCAGACGCGGTTGAAAAATACGTCCAAAAGAAGGGCGGGACATTCCCTCCCGATGTCCGCTCGATCGTGGACGACATCGCCAAACAGGGCGCAACGCCGCTCGTGGTCGCCGAGAGGAATAAAGTGCTCGGCGTCATTCGGTTGAACGACATCGTGAAGGGCGGGATCAAAGAACGGTTCGCTGAAATGCGGAAGATGGGCATCAAAACGATCATGATCACCGGTGACAACCCGCTGACCGCGGCAGCGGTCGCTGCAGAGGCCGGTGTGGATGATTTTCTGGCCGAGGCGACACCCGAGACCAAGCTCAAGCTGATCCGCGAGCACCAGAAAGGCGGAAGGCTCGTTGCCATGACCGGTGACGGCACAAACGACGCGCCCGCGCTCGCCCAGGCGGACGTGGCCGTGGCCATGCACACCGGCACGCAGGCGGCCAAGGAGGCAGGCAACCTCGTTGACCTCGACTCCAATCCCACGAAGCTCATCCAGATTGTCGAGATCGGGAAACAGCTGCTCATGACCCGGGGAACGCTCACGACCTTCAGTATCGCGAACGACGTGGCAAAATATTTCGCGATCCTTCCCGCGGCCTTTCTTTCGATTTATCCGGCGCTTGGCGCGCTCAACTTCATGCACCTGACGTCCCCG
>JAAXXJ010000273.1 GCA_013334545.1 Nitrospirota bacterium
GACATACAGCATTGTTCCCTGCTCAACAGCATAATAAATTGCTGCAAGGTCTTTCCTTCCAACGACCATGGCCGGCAGGCTTTTCTCACGCTTCTGCCTCCCCGAATACCTCTTGCCATGGATGATGAACGCATCCTGGACGACAAGGGACATCTTCCCGGGCGATCCGTCAGTCTTCCCGGTGAGGACATAGCGGCCCTTCCGCGGCTTATGTGACTTCGACGAAGACAGGGTGAATCCGAAGGTCCGGAGGACGCGATTCCGATACTTGAGCGTTCCGGTTTTTGTCGATAGATCGATCAGGATGTACTTGGAATCGGCCCCGGCGAACGACCGTTGGAACAACAGGAAGTCCTGCTCCTGCTTCAATACCTTGATCCGGGCGGCCAGCTGTGCCTGCCTTGCCTCGAGCTGTCTCCATTCATCGCCTTCGCGATGCTTCCCGTCCATGCCGAGGAGCAGGAGAGACAGAAGAATGACTATCGTGCCGTTTTTTTTATTCGCCCCATCCTGCATAGGCCTCATTCCCGGAGCAGATCAGTAAATATATACCTTGGTCCCGATCTTTACCGTCTTGTACAGTTTTTCGAGGTCCTTGTCCCCCACCGAGATGCAGCCGTGAGTGAAATGGGTCCCCAGGAGCTCCGTGTACTTGGTGCCATGGATCTTGTAGCCGTTGCCGAGGATGAGGGCGTATTTGCCCAGCACCTCCCGCACGATCCGGTCCGGATCGTTCTCCGCCGGGATCGGCATGTTCTCCTCTACATAGGACCAGTCGGGCCTGATCCACACCGGGTTCCGCTCCTTCCCCAGAACGGTCAGGGACCCCAGAGGGCTCTCGAAGTACCAGTTCCTCCCTGTCTCCTCCTCGATGAACTGCCTGCTGCCGGTCCCCACGATCGCGGTGAGCAGGACCTTGTCGCCCTGGCGGAGCGTCAGCCGGTTGTTCTCGGTGTCGACGACGATGTACGGTGCATCATCCTCCATTTCCTTCAGCATCCGGATGAGGCCCTGGTTCTGTTCCTCCAGGACCGCGGCCTCCTTCTCGAGCGCAGCGACCTTCGCGTGGAGGACCTCAAGCGGAACGTCATCGGCATGAACGGCAGGAGACACTAGAAAGAACAAACCCACCACGGAGGCACGGAGGCACGGAGAAAGAACTGCCATAATAATTCTCTTAAAAGAAAGAAAAATGTTCATTTTTTCTCTTTTGTACCCCTTTTTCGTTGGCCCCTTCATACTATCTGTGCGTTCCGCGCAGCGGAACCCGTGGCTACCTTCTTGCCGTGCGCTGCCCTTCTCCGTGACTCCGTGCCTCCGTGGTTGCCTCTCTTTATTCATTCGCTTATGAAGATCTTCCCGGGATTCAGGATATTGTTCGGGTCCAGCGCCCGCTTGATCCGCCTCATGGCCTCGAGGGCTTGTTCGCCGGCTTCCAGCGGCAGGAAGGGTGCCTTGGTGATACCGATGCCGTGTTCACCGGAAATGCTTCCCTGCATTTGAAGGACTGCAGCGAAGATCTCTTTCACCGCAAGCTCGGCCTGCGGCCGCTCCTCTTCCTCCAGCATGATGTTCACATGGATGTTCCCGTCCCCTGCATGGCCGAAGCAGACGATCAGGAGGCCATGCCGCCTCGCGATGTCCTGGACCTCGGCAAGGATGTCCGGCACCCTTGCCGGGGGGACCACGATGTCCTCGTTGATCTTCCGCGGCCTGATGGTATAGAGCGCAGGGGAGATGGACCGCCGCAGCTTCCAGATCCGGTCCTGTTCGTTCTTGTCGCGCGCCTGCTTCACTCTGACCGCGCCGGAGGAGCGGCACATCTCCGCAAGACTTTCGATCTCGCCGGACGTTGCGACCGCCGGGCCGTCCACTTCCGCGATGACCATGGCGCCGGCGCCGGCGGAAATGTCCTCTTTGAGATGGGTCTCGACGGCATGGATGGCACCGCTGTCGATCAGTTCCAGCGCCCGCGGAACGATCGTGCCCGCCATGATCCGGGATATTGCTTGCGCTGCGTTCCTGATACCGGGAAAGAACGCCGAGAGGGTCTCGACGCTCTCCGGACGCGGCAGGAGCCGCACGATGATCTTCGTCACTACCCCCAGCGTCCCTTCGGACCCGACGATGAGTCGGGTGAGGTCGTACCCTGCCACGCTCTTGAGCGTGCGCGAGCCGGTCTCGATGATCTCGCCCGTCGGCAGGACCACCTCAAGGCCGAGGACATAATCCCGCGTCACGCCGTACTTGACGGCGCGAAGCCCGCCGGCGCATTCGGCGATGTTCCCGCCCAGGGTGCAGAACTGCTGGCTTGCCGGGTCAGGCGGATAGAACAGCCCCCGCGCCTCGACCTCCCGCTGGAGCTCTCCGGTGATGACGCCCGGCTCCACGACCGCCATGCGGTTTGGTTCGTCGATCTCGAGGATGCGGTTCATGCGCTCGAAGGACAGGACAAGCCCTCCCCGGACCGGCACCGAGCCGCCGGACATGCCTGTCCCGGCGCCGCGCGGCACGACCGGGAAACGCCTTCGGTTGGCCAGGAGCAGTATCTGAGAAACTTCCCGGGCGGTCGCCGGTCGGGCGACGGCATCGGGAAGGGATGTCGTCCGGGTCGCATCGTAGGAATAAACAACCAGTTCTTCGGGGCCGGTGAACAGATGGGCAGGGCCGACAATGGCACGGAGTTCAGAAATGAGGGACGAAGTGAAAGACCTTTGAGCGACCATGCCGCCTCATGAATTTTGAATTGAACTTAAAAAAGGCCTTTGACACGGATCAGAGCGGATAAAAAGCCGGATAACAGCGGTTTTTCTCCTGGTGATCAGTTCACCCACAAGGTGAAGCCTTGTTTCAGGATCTATCCGCCTTGATCAAAACCCCTTATCCGACGTTATCTGTGTCAAAGACCTTCGGTCTTACGCATACACGCGGTAATTGATGTCCGGGAAGAGGTTGTCCTTGTACTCGATGTCGCTCAGCCAGCTCTCGTCGATGCGGTCCGCCCGGATGTCGTCATAGAGCTTGGTGAACCGGAGGACGTGGTCCTGCGTCCGTTTGACCGCGTATTCCACATGGCTGCCGGTCTTCATGATGAAGGCCCAGTCCGAACTTTGCGCGAGCAGGAGCTCACGGGCGGCCTGGTTCAGGGCGCGCCGGAGCAGGCCGTCGGCGTTCGGGAACCGGCGCGCCAGCTCCACCATCCGGTCTGCGGCAACATGCAGATGGCGGTAGATCCAGTCATTGGTCCCGTTGAGCCAGACCTCGGCGTAGCCCTTGTGGCCCCAGCTCGAAAAGGACGGCGTGGCTACCTGGCAGGTAGGGTTCTCGGCCAGGTATTCCATGGGCGTCGTCAGCTTGATGGTCTTCTGGTCATAGGCGATCTTCCGCATGAGGAAGTTGATCCAGTCCGGCCCTTCGAACCACCAGTGGCCGTAGAGCTCGGCGTCGTAGGGCGCGACGATGATCGGCTTCCGGTCCTGCACGATGCCCGCAAGCCACTCGATCTGCTTCTCCCGGTTGAACATGAAGTTCGCCGCCTGATCGGCTGCACGGTCGAGCGCCCACTGCCGCACATAGGGGTCCTTGCGGTTCGACTTGCCGGTGATCTTGTAATACTTGATCCCCAGATTCACGCGCACACCGTCGGCGGGGAGGTAAGGCCTGACGTAATCGTAGTCCAGATCGAAGCCGACGTCGCGGTAGAATTCGCGGTAGTTATAATCGCCGGGATACCCCTCGACGGAGCTCCAGACCTGCTTCGATGATTCGATGTCCCGGCCGAAGGCGGCCACGCCCGACTTGCAGTAGATCGGCGCGTACACGCCGTACTTGGGCCGCGGTGACGCATGGAAGATACCGTGGGAATCGGTAAAGAAGTAGCGGATGCCCGCCTCCTTCAGGAACTCGTCGAGGCCTTCGAAGTAGCCGCACTCGGGCAGCCAGATGCCCCGGGGCGGCCTGCCGAGATGCTTGGTGTGCTGCTCTACGGCGACCTGGATCTGGGCGCGCACGGCATTCGGGTTCAGCATGAGCGGCAGGAACCCGTGGGTCGCACCGCAGGTGATGATCTCCAGCTTTCCCAGGTCCTGGAACTTCTTGAAGGCCGTGACGAGGTTCCGTCCGTACTTCTCCTCGAAGACGTACCGCGAGTTCCGGAAGATGTCCCGGTACATGTGGGCGATGGGGTTGAACTCAGGCTGGTCCTTTGTGCGTACGATCTCCTTCTCGGCAAGCTCGATCAGTTTGGTAATATGCCGGACGTAGCGGTGCTGGAGCAGCGGGTCCGTGAGCATCGCAATGAGCGTCGGCGTCAGGCTCATGGTAATGCGGAAGTCCACACCGTCGTTCACCAGCCCCTCGTAGACATTGATGAGCGGGATGTAGGTCTCGGTGATCGCCTCGAAGAGCCAGTCCTCTTCCAGGAACTGGTCGTACTCGGGATGCCGCACATACGGCAGGTGGCTGTGCAGCACCAGCGCAAGATAACCCTTTTCCATGTATCCTCC
>JAAXXJ010000274.1 GCA_013334545.1 Nitrospirota bacterium
ATATCAGCCGTAGTTTTTTTTATCGGAGTAACAGTTGAGAAGGAGAAGTTATGAATCCAGGAACAGGCGCATTCCCCGTAGCTTTCTGCGGGGGCTTGAACCTCCGCATTTCCACAAGGAGGGCCGAGAGCGTGCGCACCTACCTGATAGAGAAATTCGGCATCTCAGCGAACCGCCTGAGCGCCCGGGGGTATGGTTCATCGTGCCCGGTTGCTGATAATGCCACGCCGGAAGGACGGAAGAGGAACCGTCGGATCGAGGCGGTTATTGAAACGACCATCACACGATAGCGTCTTGCTTGCGGCCGGAGAACGTCCGTCCTCCGGCCGCAATTATGAAGATCGAGCGGCCTTTGCGATTTCATAGGCAATATCATGATCGGATTCAGCCGGAGGGGAAGCGCGTGAACTTCTTTTTTATCGCTGCCATTATCTTACTGATCATCATGGGTTTCATAGCCCTTTCGGGGGACAGTCACTTAAAGACCGAAGCGGCGAACCCTGCTGAGGTTCAGGGTAAATTTACGCTCCTGCTGTATGGCTCCAGCTCCCCGAATGATTTGGCGAATATCGCAATTCTTGACCAGGAAGGAGACCCCTACTCGTTCGAGATCTATGCACCTGACTTTGCGTACACCGTCCAGGCGGGACTGGATGCGGCGCAGGCGCTCCAGGAAGCGGAGCGGTTCGTCCGGCGCAATATCCAGTCCGAACGGTCCCGATTGCACAGGGTCCTGAGCCCTGCTGGTGCTGGGATCGGGTTCGAATTGAGGCCGCTCTATTCCGTCGGAACGTTCGGGAGAGACGACATCCTCGATGTCAGGTACTCGATCAAGGACAGAAAGATCGTCGTCCGTATAGAGCTTGACCCTTCGATAGAAAGGCAATCCACGTATTAGAAGCGTGTGGGGTCACCTATGCAACGTCGTTGCGACTCGCGCGCCCTTTCGAAATCTCCAGTCCCATCAGCCTCGCATCTCATTATAAGAAGTACGTGAACAAAAAAGAAAAGGGCAGCGGCCGAAGCCGCTGCCTATTGCTGTTCTAGTCATCATGGTGACCGCGATCATGTCCTCGATGGCCGCCGTCCTCATACCACATACGGGGTGAAATATAGCGGCCGTTCGCGCCACGTCCCGCTTCCCGGTACACCGGAACCCGCATTACCGCCGTCGGCACGCTCTCGATGCCGATGCCGTACCAGGGGCCTGCGAACTGGGCAGAGATGAACCATCTGCCGCCCGAAGGACGATACCAGTATCCGCCGTAGAACAGTGGCCATGCGACCGGCGCTCCGTACGCATGCGGGACCGGTGAAGGCGCAACCACCGGCGGCGCATAATCGTAGAACAAGCCTGGGAAGGGTATATTGATGCTGATGTCCCATCCCGCCGCGCTCCGCGCAGGCGCCGCCATCGCCAGACCCGTTATCAGGAGAATTCCTGTGACGATCTTTTTTTTCATGGTTTGCTCCTTTTTGGGCCACAGTGATCGAGAGGATAACACCGGTTTCCGCCGGGACGCGCAACCACTAATTCTCTTTTTTGCATTTTAAGACACCATACGGCCTAGATAGGTTGAAGGTAAAATACCAAGCTGACGATTAGGGGGGAAGCCCCGGATAGAATACGACGGTGCCTTTTATCACATCATCACGCGGGGGAACCAGCAGCAGAAGATCTTCAAAAAACCATCCGCCTTCAAGAAATATCTCGGCATTCTTGTCTCCTATAAACAGCTACCATTTTCGCCTTAAAGTTAAGGGTACAGCTCTGGTTAATGCCTTGAAGGACTTTGAGGGCGGGATGTCTTTCGTTTCGATCAGGAGATGGACGTGATTGCCCATGAGCACATCGGCGTTGCGAAAGGGGAATAAACACAGGAAAGAGATGGATGCAATAATTGACCTGCTGACAAATGAGCGGACAGAACTCAATCTTTAAATCTGATCCTAAACTCGCTCCCTGCTATCCGGTGATCTTCTCACCTTCCCATCGCATCCATCCGTTCCAGCAGCTTACCGATCAGCTCCGGCACGATGGTCATGCCGCGGCCCCGCAGGAGGTCCTGCATGGACGCCAGCACCTCGGCGTAGAAGCCCGTCGGGAACCAGTAGTAGACAACGATGATGAAGAAGATGAGAAAGAGGACGAGCAGGAAGGTCCCCTTGATCTGGGGGAAGACGCCGCGCACCCATCCCTGCGTCCTGCCGCGGTAGTACGCGGCCTTGATCCGCTCCCAGAGCGGCTCCTTCAGCAGGTCGTCGTGGCTCACCTTGAACGCATCATAGGCGCTCAGGGTCCAGACGAGCGGCGCTGTTGGCGCAATGATCAGGCAGACCGCGAAGATCTCTTCTATGACGAAGCGGGCATCGCCGCTGTCAAGGAGCGGCCAGGCGAGGAAGGTAAAAACGACCGAAAGAATGGAAAAACATTCGATGATGGCAAGGACCGAGAAGAGGCTACCTTTGACCGGCTGGCCGTTCAGGAACTGCCCCCAGCCGGGTACAACGAGCGAGCCGAGGAAGGGCGCGACGCGGCTGTTCGTACCGCGGAAGCGGGTCTTCCGCGTCCGGGCCGCGATGCGATAGGCGTCGGCTGCGTTCGAGACCCAGAACAGGATGAGAAAGAAGAGCAGGGCTTCGCCGCCAAGGAACATCGAGGAAAGGGATGCCCCGCTTGCCCGCAGGGACCGGAGCAGTTCATTGTCATAGATCACGAACAGCACGGCGGCTGCCAGGACCAATGCCTGCGAGACCAGGAACACAGCACCCTTGACGAGCTGGTCGTTGTACAGCTGGCCGCCTCCCCAGTAGAACATCGAGAGGTTGTAGGCTTTGGACGGGTCCTTCTCCTCCCGAGGGGCAGGTTTTGGACCTGTTGGCTTCTTCCGCAGGTACGACTCAGGGTCCTTTATCTCCCATACTTTTTCCATAGATCGTCGTCCTCGGGATCAGCCAGGAACGCTCCCGCCCGCCTTGCTCCGCCCTCCCCGTCGGGAACGTGCCGGATTTTCGATAACTATAGCAAAATAAAACGGGTTGTGCGCCTCAGCGTGGCCCTCTCTGTATGGCCATTGCGGCTCCTAGGTCCAGTCTCCGGCAAGTCCGGCCTAGGATGATGGATAAATCGCAGACCGCACCATGCTGTCCGGCCGCCCGCAGTTTTCGTTTGATTTTACACGGTTTCGATGTTATTATACCGCTCACCTTTTCGAGGAAAAGCGCTTGTGAAATAAGGCATTACACTCTCCTCCCGGGTCACAATCATTCTCAGACAGAAAGCAGGCACCAGGCACCTCATGAAACAGCGTATCGTTGAACAATTGCGTACGATCGGAAAGTCCCTCGCAGAATTCCTGCGCCAGGTCTGGGCGGAGCGCTTCCTCCCGTGGCTCCGGGCCCTGACCTTCAAGAAGGCGCTGAAGATCCTTGCGCTATGCTTCGCCTCGGCGGTCCTCTTCATCGTCCTTCTGTTCTTCATCCTGTCCTTCAACCTTCCCACGGTGGAGTCGCTGAAAGACTACAAGCCCTCGCCCGGCACGACCATCTATGCCGCGGACGGGCGCGTGGTGGGCCAGATCCGGATCGAGAAGGGCATCTACGTTCCGATCCAGAAAATCCCGAAATACATGAAGGACGCCATCCTGGCCACCGAGGACCCGCGCTTCTACCAGCACGCGGGCATCGATTACCGGGGCATCCTGCGGGCGGCGCTCAAGAACATCATCCGTCTGCGCGTGAGCCAGGGCGGCAGCACCATCACCCAGCAGCTGACCAAGGTGGTATTCCTCTCGCCGGAGCGGAGCTTCATCCGCAAGATCCGCGAGATCATCCTGGCCCGGCGGCTCGAGAAGGAGATCTCGAAGGACGAGATCCTGGAGCTCTATCTCAACAAGATCTATTTCGGCCACGGCGCCTACGGTGTACAGATGGCCGCCAAGACCTATTTCGGCAAGGACATCTCGGCCATCAACCAGGCCGAGGCCGCGCTCCTGGCGGGCCTGCCCAAATCGCCCATGGTCTACTCGCCCTACAGCGACATCGACCTGACCAAGCTCCGTCAGTCCCAGGTGCTGCGCCGGATGGTGGACGAGGGCTACCTCACCGAGGCGCAGTCCACGCTGATCTACAACCAGCCCCTCAATCTCGAGAACCTCCGTTCCTCGGAGGAGCTTGCGCCGCATATCGTCGATCACATCCGCAAGTACATCCTTGCCAAGTATGGTGAGGACAAGCTCTTCCAGGGCGGCATCAAGGTCTATACCTCCATCGATCTCGACCTGCAGCGCACGGCAGTGGCCTCTCTCAAGGAAGGCCTCCGGGCGCTCGACAAGCGCCAGGGGTTCCGCGGCCGCGTGGGCCACAAGGAAGTGAAGGTCATGCCGATGCAGCTCGGGGCGCTCCGCGTGGTCGTGACGCCAGGCGAGGTGTTCAACGCC
>JAAXXJ010000275.1 GCA_013334545.1 Nitrospirota bacterium
TGCGTTTTCGTCTGGCCGCCCTTCGAGCTCAGATTAAAGAATATTGTTACGCTGCTTTGGCCTTCGCGAGCCTCGCCTCGAGCCTGATATCCACGCTCGCCAGGGCGACGGATACCGGGCAGCCTTTCTTGGCAACCTCGGCTTTCTCTCGGAAGCGCGCCTCGTCAATCTCGGGGACGACGCCTTCGGTCTCCAGGTCGATCCCCATGATGCGGTAGCCGTCTCCGACCTTGTCAACCTTCACCCGCGCCGCCGTTGCGGTTCGTTCCGGCTTGTATCCTTCCTGATCGAGCATCAGGGCCAGCGCCATGGAGAAGCAGCCCGCATGGGCTGCGCCTATGAGCTCCTCAGGATTGGTCCCCGCTCCCGTTTCGAACCGGGATGCAAACGTATAGCTCCCGTCAAAAGCGCCTTTGCCGACCTTCATTTTTCCTTTGCCGTTTATTAGACCGCCTTCCCATACTGCGGTCGATGTGCGTACCAACATGGTCCACCTCCTTGGAACAATGTCTCGAGTAAATGTTAGCACCGTCGAACGGTATAAGCCATGTGTCAGAAGTATCAGTAAACCTTGGTCGATGAATTGGCACGTCCCGCCCCGTCTCAAGCACATCGTACACGGTCTGCGAAGAGAACCGCTTGACAGCCGCACGGGCGGGATGGTAATATTGGTCAGAATTCAGGTCAACCTAAATTGGAGGTCGCTTGCATGAAGACCTTGTCGTTATCCGAGGCGAAGATGAAGTTGAGCAGTCTTGTCAATGCCGTGCAGGCCACGGACGAGGAAGTGCTCATTACGAGGAATGGCGCACCCGCGGCTGTATTGGTGAGCCCGGATCAGTTCGAGAGCCTCAAGGAGACCAATGCGGTCCGCGCTGATGCGGCTCTGATGCGGGAGATCAAAGCAGGCTTGAAAGACCTCAAGCGCGGGAAGGCCAAGCTGTACACGCTCGAGGAGCTTTTCGACTGAGCCTTCCTATGGTGCATCGATCTTACAGGCTTCGTGTAGCGGATCATGCAGCTTCGGCACTGCGTACGCTTCATCCACATATCAAGAGGAAGCTTAAGGCGGCATTTCAAACGATACTTGCCGACCCCTATGCGGGAAAAGCGCTCGCTGAAGAGCTGTCTGGACTGAGAAGCTACCGCGTGAGCCGGTTCAGGATCGTCTATCGCCTCGCGAAGGACAGGCAGATCGAGATCATCACCATAGGCCCCCGGGAGCGCATCTATGAGGAAACGTACCGCCTCGTGAAGAAAGAAGAACAAGAACACTGATCATTGCATGCGCCAGAGCCGTGTGAACGAGTATGACCGAGAAGAAAGAAGATACCACCGTCGCGACGAACCGCAAGGCCTACCACGATTACTTCATCGAGGAGACCATCGAAGCGGGCATGGCGCTCCAGGGCACGGAGGTGAAGTCCCTGCGCATGGGGCTCGCCAACCTTTCGGACAGCTACGCCCTCATCCGGAAGGACGAGGTCTACCTCTTCAACGCCAACATCAGCCCCTATCCCCACGGCAACATCATGAACCACGAGCCGCTCCGGACGCGCAAGCTCCTGCTCCACCGTGCGGAGATCCGGAAGGTCATCGGCAAGATGATGCAGAAGGGCTACACCCTCATCCCGCTCAAGATCTACTTCGTCCGGGGCAAGGCCAAGGTGCTGATCGGGCTCGCCAAGGGCAAGAAGGCCTTCGATAAGCGGGATACCATCAAGGAGAAGGAGTCGAAGCGCGAGGTGGAGCGGGTAATGAAGGACCGGCACCGGTAGCACCAATTCGTCATGTTTTCTGCTAAACTATCTAGCAGACAGCGATGTGCCAACCTTCCGTATCACAATCAGTAACTGATACTATTGCAAAAGCCTTGTTCGAATGCGGTAATGTCATTTCTTAAGGAGGAAGTCATGAAAAAGGTATTATTTGGTTTGTCGGCAATCGCGATCGTACTGGTCGTCGCGAGCCTGGCAGCAGCGGCCCCCAGGATCGAGGGGAAGCCCGTGGAGTATACCGCGGGCGGCGTGACCATGAAGGGGTACTTGGCCTGGGATGCAAATGTCCAGGGCAAGCGGCCCGGCGTGCTGGTGGTCCACGAGTGGTGGGGCCAGAACGAGTACATCCGCAAGCGCGCGCGCATGCTCGCCGAGCTGGGCTACACGGCGCTGGCGCTGGACATGTACGGCGAGGGGAAGATGGCTGGGCACCCCGACGAGGCGGGCAAGTTCTCCTCCGAGCTGATGAAGAACTTCCCGGTTGCCAGGGAACGATTCCTCGCGGCCCTGGAGTTCTTGAAGAAGCAGCCCACGGTTGACGCCGGTCGGATCGCGGCCATCGGGTATTGCTTTGGCGGCGGCGTGGTATTGAACATGGCGCGCCAGGGCGTGGACCTGAAGGGCGTGGCTAGCTTCCACGGCAGCCTGGCGGTGATCAAGCCGGAGAAGCCGACGCCGATCAAGGCGGCAGTGCGCGTTTACAACGGCGCGGACGACAAGTTCATCCCTACGGAAGCTGTCGACGCATTAAAGAAGGAGATGGCAGACCAGAAGGTGAACTTCAAGTTCGTGAACTATCCGGGCGCGATCCACGCGTTCACGAACCCGGAGGCGACCGAGAACGGCAAGAAGTTCAATATACCCCTCGCCTACAACGAGGCAGCGGACAAGGCATCATGGGACGACATGAAAGGGTTCCTCGCGGAGATATTCAAGAAGTAGCGTTTGCAGCTTCATGATGCGGGCGCAGGGTGATGGAATGCTCCTGCGCCCGTGCTGTTTTTAATGAGGCATGGCACTGAGATGAGAAGTGCTGGGTAAAAATATTAAATTATGATAAAGTTCTTCCTAGTAATATTTGTAGTTAGATAGTTCTCTCTTTTCATATGGCCTTTAGTTACATCCACACTAGGACGCAACCCCCATGGCCACAATGCTTGCATACTGCGGTCTGACCTGCCAAACCTGCCCGATCTACCTGGCAACAAGGCAGGAGAACAAAGAAGAACAACGCCGTACGCGGACCGAGATCGCCCGGCGGTGCAAAGAGCTCTATGGCATGCCGTATGAATTCAAGGACATCACGGACTGTGACGGCTGCCGGAAAGAAGGCGGGAGATTGTTCTCAGGGTGCACGACCTGCACAATAAGGAACTGCGCGAGGAAGAAAGGGCTTGAGAGCTGCGCCTATTGCCCTGATTATGCCTGCAAGGAGCTCCGGGCGTTCTTTAAGAAGGACCCTGGCGCGAAGTCACGCTTGGACCAGATGCGACAAGCGCGTCTGAGCTAGGAGGCGGTCGTTAATGATCGAACTGCCATCGAAGGTGTGACCACATGCCCATGACTGTTCAGAAGATCCAACAACGACTACGCTGGTTCGCGAGCGCAGAGAAGGCCGCGTTGCTCCAGCGGTTCTTCAAGACCGGTCCGGGGCAGTACGGCGAAGGGGACAAATTCCTCGGCGTGATGGTGCCGAACATCAGGCTGGTGAAGAAGGAGTTCCGGGACGCGCCGCTTCCCGAGGTGAAGAAGCTCCTGCACTCTCCCTGGCACGAGGAACGGTTGCTGGCGCTCCTGATCCTGGTGGACCAGTTCGAGCGGGGCGATGATGTGCTACGCAAAAAGATCTATCAGCTCTACCTGAAGAACACACACTATATCAATAACTGGGACCTCGTGGACCTCTCGGCGCCGAAGATCGTCGGGCCCTACCTGGACGGAGGCTCCCGCGCGCGGCTCTACCGGTTCGTCAGGTCAAAGAACCTCTGGGATCGGCGCATCGCCATCCTCGCGACCTTCCCGTATATCCGTAATGCTGACTTCGTCGATGCCTTGTCGATTGCCGAGAAGCTGCTGGCCGACGACGAGGACCTGATGCACAAGGCCGTTGGCTGGATGCTGCGCGAGGTCGGGAAGAAAGATGTTGCTGTCCTTGAAAACTTTCTCAAGAAGCACCATCGGAAGATGCCGCGTACTGCGCTCCGCTACGCCATCGAGCGGTTCCCCGAAGTAAAGCGGAAAAAATATCTAAAGGGAAATGTTTAGCCACTGATGGACACGGATTCACACGGATGAAAGGCAAAAACCGTGGCCAAGGTTTCGGTAGGCCTGAATTGAACTTATAAACACTGAAATTATTCGCATCAATTCGGCGATTGCCATCGGTCTTATCTGTGTCCATCCGTGTGAATCCGTGGCAAAAAAATATGATCCTTTCCATCATCGCAGCAATGGACGAGAACCGCGTCATCGGCCGGGGCAACAGGCTTCCCTGGCATCTACCCGTCGACTTGCGGCGGTTTCGCATGCTTACCCTGGGCCACCCGATCATTATGGGGCGAAAGACCTACGAGAGCATCGGCAAGCCGCTGGACGGCAGGAAGAACATCGTGATCACTCGCCAGCCTGCCTATTGCGCCAAAGGGTGCATCGTCGTGCACGATCTTCTGTCCGCCTTCGAAGCATGCGGAGACGCGGAGGAGGCTTTTGTGCT
>JAAXXJ010000276.1 GCA_013334545.1 Nitrospirota bacterium
TGCCCGTCGGGCCGGTGACGAGGACCATGCCGTAGGGTCTGTCAAGCGCTTCTTTCAGGAGGGTGATCTGATCGGTCCCGAACCCGAGCTTGGTCATGTCGAGTTGCAGGTTCGACTTGTCGAGAAGACGCATGACGACCTTTTCGCCGAACAGGGTCGGGAGCACGGAAACACGGAAGTCCATGGTCTTCTTCCCGCCCATCTTAAGCTTGATGCGACCGTCCTGCGGGAGCCTGCGTTCCGCGATGTCAAGGCTGGACATGATCTTGACACGTGATATGACGGCGTTCTTGATCTTCAGGGGGAGCCCCATGACCGTGTGGAGGGAGCCGTCGAGACGGTAGCGGACCCGGAAGCTTTTTTCATAGGGTTCGATATGGATATCGCTTACGCCCATGGTCGCTGCGCGCAGCAGGATGCCGTTCACGAGCTTAATGATTGGAGCTTCCACCTCGCTGGACACCGTGTCCTGCTGCTCCTCGACCACCTCCAAGTCTTCTACGGCGCCATGGACCAGGTTGTCGAAGTCCTCTACCTCCACCACGCCGCCGGTGTCAAGGGTGTCGTCTTCATCCTCCTTCAAGCCCTCCATGCTGTAGTCCCTGGCATCGAGGGTCATCTTCTTGTCTTCCCTGCCAGCGACCGACGGAGCAGAGCCCGGCCTCTGGGCGACAATGGTCTTTGCTCCGCCGTAATACTTCTTGATCGTCTCGACGATCGCGCCTTCCGTCGCAACGACCGCTTCAACGTTGTAGCCGGTCATGAATTTGATGTCGTCAATGGCAAAGATGTTCGAGGGGTCCACCATGGCTATGGTGATGGTGGCTCCAGAGCGGTTGATGGGCATGATGCGGTACTTCTGGGCCACATCGGATGGAATATGTTTGATGACGGCGGGATTGATCTGGAATTTGTTCAGGTCCACATACGGTACGCCGTACTGTTTGCTCAGGAAGGTCATCAACTTGTCTTCCTGGACGAACCCGAGTTTGACCAGGATCGAACCAAGCCTGCCGCCTTCGGTCTTCTGCGTGGACAGCGCCTTTTTTAACTGATCATCCGTGATAAGACCCGATGAAACGAGCATCGCACCGAGTCTGCCTGACATCGCCATATGTGCTCCTTGACCCTCATTTTATAATCAAGAACAATAATACTGAAACCACACCGTTCTGTCAAGTATGGTCTTGATTTTCCTGTTCTTTTACCGGTTCCGCATCTGACGGGCGAGGGCCTTTCTCATGACACTCGCCGGCGCCTTCTTCCCGGTCCAAATCTCGAACGCGATCACTCCCTGGTACAGAAGCATTCCGATGCCGCGAAGCGTCTTCGCGCCTCGCGATCGCGCTGTTCTCAGGAGCCGGGTATCGGGCGGATTGTATACTAGATCGCATACCAGCTGGCCCTTTCGCATCAACTCCCGGGACAGGGGCAGTGGATCGCTTTTCTTCAGGCCCAGCGGGGTTGCATTGATGAGGCAGTCGGCATCCGGCGCGAGCGTCCGCAGGCTGGATGCATCCGCTACGGTGACCCGGGTAGCCGTAGCGGACCGGATATCGTGTCCCAATTTCCCTGCTTTGTCGCGGTCGATGTCGTGGAGCAGTATGTCTCCCGCACCCGCCAGGGCCAGTTCGAAGCAGACCGCGCGGGCTGCCCCTCCGGAACCAACCATCAAAAAGGTCTTTCCCTTCGGTCGAAAACCTGTCTCCTCCCGCAACGAGCGGAGGAACCCCTTCCCGTCCGTATTGTGACCGATGAGCTTTTTGTCCCGTACTTCGATAGTGTTCACTGCACCAATCAACCGGGCATCATCGGTCAAATCATCCAGGAGCGGGATCACCTTCTCCTTGTGAGGTATCGTGATGTTCAGGCCACAGAACCCCAGGGGGACTATTGCCTTCACCGCATTGCCAAGGTCATCGGGATGAACAGCGAAGGGCACGTAACAGCCATCCAGTCCGATCGCAGCAAATGCGGCGTTGTGCATGCCCGGCGAGAAGGAATGTTCCACCGGGTGGCCAAAAATCCCAAAGATCGAGGTCTTTCCAGATATCATGGTGTGCTCCTCTTGCGAAGATGCGTACTCGGGGTCTTGAGCAGACCGACCAGATCGCTGAACGTATTGACCGTCCGTATTGGGACGCCTGCGACCGCTTCCACGTCGGCCAGCTTCATGTTGTCAAGGAATATCCCCTCGTCTTCCTTCAGAGCATTTGCCGGAATCACGAGCAAGGACCCCAGATGCTTCCCCTTGATGGCCTTCAAGATGTCCTTGCCGGCAAGGAGTCCGGCGACCGTGACCGAAGGTCCGAACAACGAATTCTTTGCTGTTATCTGGCTCACTGATGCTCCGGGGACCTTCCGGAGCCTGGCGAGGACTGTTCTGAGGATCGGGGCGAACGATACACCAGTAACAACAGTGATCCGCATCGGAGACAACCTCGACGGCAGGCGCGTCCGTTTCGCATCAGCCAGGAATTGGGCGACCATACCCACGCCATTCTCGATCTGCGGCAGGTCCTCATAGGACGACAATGGCGGAACGACCATGCCTGCCTGGATATAGAGCTCATCAGAGGGGAACACCAGTCTGGTCCTGAACCGTCTCTCGTAGCGAGCGGCTAGCTGCTGCACGGACGCAATGACACGGTGTGCCTCGCTCTTCCTGAAGGCCCTTAGTCGATAGAGCCCTTGCCGGTGGCTGGTCAGCCCCACAGGGACCACAGCGATGGACTGCACCGCGGGATACAGGCTCGCCAGGTCCTCGATGGTCCTGACGAGGTGCTGGCCATCGTTGATGCCGGGGCACAGCACGATCTGGGTATGCATCCTGATGCCGCCGGCGGCAAGCCGCTTCAGGGAGGCAAGGATGTCCGGAGACTTCCTGCCCCGCATGATGGCAGTGCGAAGGACAGGTTCCGTGGTGTGGACGGAAATATAGAGCGGGCTGAGGCGTTGGGCAAATATGCGTTCCCAGTCCTCTGCCCGGAGATTGGTCAGCGTTATGTAGTTGCCATAGAGGAACGAGGCCCGAAAATCGTCATCCCTGACATACAGGCTCTTGCGGCAGCCCTGCGGCATCTGATCGACGAAACAGAAGATGCATTTATTCCGGCATTGCCTTATGGTAAAAGGACCGAACCGTATCCCCAGCGTATCGTCGGGTTCCTTGACGATGCGAAGGGTCCGCAGCGTCCCGTCCGGTTTACGGACCTGCAGTGAAAGCCTTTCATCGGATACGAGGAATTGAAAATCGATGCTGTCGCGGATCGTTCGTCCATTGACCGAGACGAGTCGATCCCCCCGTTTTAGACCGTACCAGGCCGCCGTGCTGTTCGGAAGCACGTCGGCGATCTCGATCAATCAGGCGCTCCTTTTCGAGGCGTACATGAAATCGACGTAGCCGTTGATCTGGGTCTTCGCCTCTTCGGAAACCTGCCGGTATTTCCGGAGCATCATGATCTCCTCGATGCTCAGGATCTTCTCGAGGTAGTTGATCTGTTCTTCGGAAATCGGGTATTTGCGCTTGCCTCGCCGGTACTTTGTCGTGGAGGGAGAGAGGAAGAATCCCTTCACTTCAGCCGGGACCTTCTCCTGATGAGCCGAAAGGATCAGGACGGACCTGTCCAGTCCAAGCTTGTTCGCGATCATAATGAGGGTCCTGTCCTTGGGGATATGTCCCTTATTGATCGTGACGCGCAGCAGTTCAGGGCTGATGCCCAGCACCTTGGAGGCGTCCTTGAGGTTCTTGAATCCTTTTTTCTCCAACGCCTGACGTATTATATCGGAAATTTTCATGCAATATCTCCTTCATGCAATTCGAAAGCCCCTGGAAATGGTCGTATTCAGGCCATGATCTTCATGCCGCGCAGAACATATTGGATCCCGGATGCAATGGTAAATCCTGCAGTTACCCAATAGGCTCCTTTGAGAAATTCTGACCTGATGCCATATGCGACCAGCACCAGCGTGAGCGTAACGACCAAGAATTGCAGGAATGTGGTCGCTTTCCCCAGGATGGAAGGTTTGATGGTGAGACTCTTGCCGGTAAAATAGATGACCATGCCCCCTAGGGTCAGGATGATGTCCCGGCTTACCACAATGATCACCAACCATACGGGGATCTTGGCGAGAATGGCAAGGGTCACGAACGATGAGACGATCAGGAGCTTGTCCGCCATGGGATCAAGGAATGCCCCGAGCTCTGTCTTGCTGTTGGTCAGTCGTGCTATGGTTCCGTCAAGCGCATCGGTCAGGCAGGCTATGACAAAGACAAGGAGGGCTGGACGATAATACCCGTAGATCATTAAATCGATGAAAAAAGGGATCAAAACGACGCGGACCAGCGTGATTGAGTTGGGAAGGTTCATGTAGTTGCCGTTTGCTCACTCCAAAACAATTTATCCTGAATCCGGCGTGAAAATAATCAGATTTTCAACCGGGCGATTTTCTTAACGGCGTACTCAAATGCCTCGCGATAC
>JAAXXJ010000277.1 GCA_013334545.1 Nitrospirota bacterium
CTGTTCATGCCCTGGAGCAATAACTGATATTATCCCCTTTGTATAAAAGGGGCGGGAAAAACTGTTTTCTCCTTGACAACTGTCAGCCATATCAGGTGACAGCTCTAAGCGGCGCGACTGGATGCGCCATTCGTGAATAATACTCTGCGAGGAAGGTCACGCCTATGAACACCATCGAGGTCAAAATCTACTACGAGGACACGGACTGCGGCAACGTCGTCTACTACGCCAACTACCTTAAATATATGGAGCGCGGCCGCACCGAGTACCTTGCGGACCATGGCTTCTCGGTCAGCGAGCTGGCCAGCCAAGGCACGGTCTTCGTCGTTGCCCGCGTCGAGATCGACTACCGCTCCTCGGCCCGCTTGGGCGAGACCATCGTGGTCAAGACCTGGATCTCCGAAATGACCCGCGTGTCGCTCCTCTTCGGCCACACCATGACCGACAAGGCGTCGGGCAGGCTCATCGCCGAGGCCCAGGCCCGCCTCGTCTGCGTCGATCCCAACGGCAAGATCAAGCGCATCCCCCAGGAACTGCAGGAGCGGGCAGGGTAAACGATCAATTGGACGCGGATGAGTAAATAACCCGAGGCATTGGGACACGGATTTACACAGATGAACACGGATCAAAATGAACGAACTAAAACATGACGTGCTGACCGAAAAGATCATTGAGGCTTTCTACAACGTATACAATACGTTAGGTCATGGTTTTTTGGAAAAGGTCTATGAAAATGCCCTGTTGATCGAATTGAAAAAGCTCGGATTGCTGGCTGTTACTCAGTCTCCGATCCAGGTGAGATACAATGGTTCAGTGATTGGAGAGTATTTTGCAGATATCCTTGTCGAGAACCGCATCATTGTTGAGATCAAGGCAGCAAAAACGATTGGTCCCGATCACGAAGCACAGCTTCTCAACTACCTAAAGGCAACTTCCCTTGAAGTTGGCCTGATCCTGAACTTCGGCCCAAAAGCAGAGTTTAAGCGGAAGATATTTGACAACTTCCGAAAGTGATCACTTCGCTGTTTCAAAATCAGTGTCACCTGATCCGCGTTCATCCGTGTAAATCCGCGTCCCATAGATTTTTTTAGTTCGGCTTTTTGATCCGGCATGGTGTGTCCCATGAAACTACCCTTTCCCATTACCTCTGACAGTATCGCGATGCGGGGCGCCGGTGTCGTTCACGTAACCCAACCCGTCACCGGCCACCGGTTCACGCTCGACAGCATCCTGCTCGCTGACTTCTGCCGCGTTAAGCCGGGCGAGCGGGTGCTCGAAGCCGGCGCCGGCACCGGCATCATCTCTCTCCTCCTGGCGAAGAAGCACCCGCGCGCCGCTTTCTTCGCGATCGAGGTCCAACCATCCCTCGCGTCCCTCTGCGAACAGAACATCACCCGCAACGGCCTCGCCGGCAGGATGCAGATGGTCCGGAAGGACCTGCGAAGGATCGGCAGGACGTTAGCTCCGGGCTCCCTGAGCGTCATCGTCGTCAACCCGCCCTATATGAAGGAAGGGAGCGGCAGGACATCGCCGGACCGGTCGCGCCGGACCGCCCGCCAGGCCCATACGGCGTCACTGGAATCGTGGCTCAACCTGCACCGCTATCTGAAGAACGGCGGCCGGTATTGCCTGATCTTTCCCGTGGCCCGGCTGGCCGAGCTCGTTACGCTGATGCGAAAGCGGGCCCTCGAACCCAAGCGCCTGCGTCTCGTGCATCCCCATGCAGACCGGCCGGCAGCTTTGGTTCTTGTTGAAGCGGTGAAGCAGGGCGGGACAGGCCTTGAGGTGCTTCCCCCCCTCATCGTGCATGAACAGGACGGCGGGTATACAGAGGAAATGAAGGACATCTACGGAACATCTGCCGAAGACTGATGATCGCTCCAATGACCATCTACACCATCGGCCATTCGAACCACCCTCTCGAGAAGTTCATCGAGATGCTGAGGGCCCACGGGATCGGGATGATCACCGATGTGCGGACCATCCCCAGGTCGCGCCACAATCCCCACTACAACAGCGATGCGCTGGCCGCCGCGCTCCATGAGAACCGCATCGCCTACCATCATCTGCCTTTGCTCGGCGGGCTGCGCCATCCGAAGAAGGATTCGATCAACAGCGCGTGGGAGAACGATTCGTTCAGGGGATTCGCGGACTACATGCAGACAGAAGGATTTGCGGCAGGTCTTTCAGCATTGCTGGCGATCGGGCGGGAACAGCGGACCGCCGTGATGTGCGCCGAGGCACTTCCCTGGCGCTGCCACCGGTCCCTCATCGCCGATGCACTGCTGGTCCGCGAAGTGACGGTCATGCACATCATGAGCAGGACCTCGGTCAAGGAGCATGTCCTGACGCCTTGGGCCAGAGTTCAGGGCATGGCCATTACGTACCCCCGACCGTAAGATCACCCTTGTTGCTGCCGCGCGGTCCTTTTCTTGCTCAACAGGTCCTTTTCCATCACCTGCTTGAGCGCGTCCCGCGTTTGCGGGTCCTTGATGCCCGCAATACATTCCTCGATCCGCTTCTGCTCCCCTGCCTCCAGTTTCCCGGCAGCAGGCTGAAATTCTTCGGGGTGCTCGTCGGCCCGTTCCAGTTCGCCGAACTTGAGCGTGATGCTCTCGATCCCATCAGGGCCCAGGCGGTCGTTCACCCTGTTCAGGATCTCGGGCTTCAGGAGAGAGAGCTGCTGCATCCATGCCGAGCTGTCCACCATGACCGTGAGCCGTTTGCCCCGTATGGACGCAGGCTGTGCGTGACGGGCGATGCCCGGACCCACGGCCTTCTGCCACAGGCTGAAGACGCGGTACTCCTTCAGCTTTGCCCCCCATCCCCGGTCGTTCAGGATCTTTTCGATCGTGGACGAAAGCTTTTCGACCTTTCCCCGGCGCATGCGCTCATCTTATCGCAAATCCGGCTAAATGCAAATGGAATAGTTTGACATCAGCATCCCAACCGATACTCGACTACGCAGGCATACAGCCGCCAGAGAGACAAAACGCTCTTTCGCGCAAAGACGCCACGTGTGCAAAGAACAGCTCGGTGAATTTTTTAGCCTCAGATCTACTGCCGCGGGAAAATATCATTCCTCAATGATCTGCTGTTTTCCGCGTCCATTGCGCCTCGGCGTGGCCCTCTTTATGGCCATTGCTAGAGACCGAAGTTATTTTGACAAGAGCGTGTTGGAAACGATATAATGTGGTCGTTCTTGCGCCAGCGGCAACAGCCGCCAAAAGAACAGAGGAGCGTGTATGCCTGAATTGCGAAAAGACCCCATCACCGGCCGCTGGGTCATCATCTCGTCGGACCGCGGCAAGCGGCCGACCGATTTCGCGGAACAGCGGACCAAGAAACGCGGGGGGTTCTGTCCCTTCTGCGCCGGCAACGAACGGACCACCCCCCCTGAGATCCTCGCCTACCGCGAGGGCGGCCAGCCCAACAGCCCCGGCTGGCGTCTCCGGGTGGTGCCGAACAAGTTCCCGGCGCTCCAGATCGAGGGTGAGCTGAACAAGCAAGGCGAGGGCATCTTCGACAAGATGAACGGCCTCGGCGCCCACGAGGTCATCATCGAGAACCCGGACCACAACGCAAGTCTCGCGAGCCTGCCCGGTCGGGCCATGGAGGAGGTGCTCTGGGCGTACCGGGACCGGATGGAGGACCTCAAGAAGGACCGCCGCTTCCAGTACACCCTCATCTTCAAGAACGAAGGGCTGACCGCAGGTGCGACGCTTGAGCACAGCCATTCCCAGCTTATCGCCCTCCCGATCGTGCCCATCCAGGTGCAGGAGGAGATCGATGGCTGTCGGAAACACTATGATCTGAAGGAGCGCTGCATCTTCTGCGACATCATCCGGCAGGAACTGCAGGCCCGCACCCGCGTGGTCCTGGAGACGCATTCCTTTGTGGCCCTGGCGCCGTTCGCGCCGCGCTTCCCCTTTGAGACCTGGATCATGCCGAAGCGGCATATCTCGTGCTTCTCCTGTACGACCAACGAGGACTTCAAGGACCTGGCTTTCCTGCTCCAGGATACGCTCCGGAGGCTCGACAAGGCCCTTTCCATGCCGCCTTACAACTACATCATCCACACCTCCCCCTTCAAGGAGGAGATCAATGACTATTATCACTGGCACATCGAGCTCATGCCCAAGCTCACCAACGTGGCCGGCTTCGAGTGGGGCTCCGGCTTCTACATCAATCCCACGCCGCCCGAGGAAGCCGCGAAGTTCCTGCGGGAAATGAAGTTGTGAGAGCAGGTCCTCTCTACCCTTAAAACGGCCTGAGCCAACTACTTGAACCGCGAAAGCGCAAAGGACGCGAAGGAAGTCAGGTTCTCAGGAATAACTTCTTGCAGTCCTTCGCGCTCTTCGCGTCTGGTTTGTTTTAGTCAAGTATTTTTATAGAAGCATTGCTTTTAAGATGTCGAGGTCATTGAATGCGGCACCTTATCCAATTCTGGTTTAGAGGGTCTCGACAGAGCCCTG
>JAAXXJ010000278.1 GCA_013334545.1 Nitrospirota bacterium
GTCTCGACGACCCCGCCGTACCGTGATGCGACCGGGATCCCGGCTTTCAGGAAGATCCCGTTGATGGTCACACTGCAGATCGTACCCAGCGCGGCCATCCCTTTGGGGACTCGGGCGACGCCGATCTTCTCACCTTCATCGGCAATGATCACCCGGTCGCTCATCACGAAGGGCGATGAGAATACCGGCTTGAGCAGTGCCAGTGCCTTGCGCAGGTCCTTTCTCGGAAACCAGGAGACGTTCAGGATGACATCGCCTTCCATGCTCGCCAGGTCCAGCGTTGTCATATAGGAAAGTGTCTCGATCCTGCTTATCACGAATCCGATCTTGTCCGAGACAAGAGAATGTCTGAGCTCCTCCCGTCCCCGGTCGGTTATCTTTCGGCCTTCCTTGCCGAAGACCTCGGTATACCCCAGGTTGTCGAGTCTTTTCAGGTAATACCGCACAGTCCGTTCGGTGAGTTCCACACCGTGCTTCGTCAGCTTGCGGGAGAGCTCCCGTGACCCGGTGACAGTCGAACATTTATCGAGAATGGAAAGGATGGCGTGCAAAGTCTTGTTCATTCAGTTTTCTCCGAAAGCAGTCCCCCATCCGCCCGGATCCATCGGGAGGAGGATCAGTTGTTTGCAGATCATGACAGGCCCCGCCTGTGCGTGCGTGACCGCATTCCATCTCCTTAGACGCCGTTGCACAGGATGCGCTCGGCTTCCTTCATGTCCGACTCCATGACATAGGGAATGCCGGTCACGTCTGCGGCCTCCCGGGTCAGGGACACGATATCGCTCCGGTCGATGTGCTTGAGGCTGAACTTCCGCGCCCCTGCCATCAGCTGCTGGAGCCCCAGCTTTAGCCGGTCGGCGAAGGTGTACATCGCCACGGCTCCCCAGGGGATCCGAGCGAAGTCTTTGCCGAACTTGCTCTTGAGCGTTTCGGTCGAGATGAAAATGCGCTCGGGCACGTCGCCGTGCTTCTTGATATCCACAGGCAGTTTGTCCTCATCTACCCATTTTTTGATGTTCTTCCCTATGAAGGCGGGGATCATGAGCGCCCTGCCCATGCAGACCGCCTTGAAATGAGGCGCTCCCAACGCCAGCGCCTTGAAGATGTGGTCCTCCAAGGAGAAACCGCCGGCGATTGCCATGTCAGGTACATATTTGCCCTTCGCCTTGAGCTGGGATGCGAACTTGTAGGCCAGGGCCTGGAGATAGATGGTCGGGATCCCCCACTCGTTCATCATGCGCCAGGGGCTCATGCCTGTTCCCCCGCCTGCGCCGTCGATGGTCAGCAGATCGACCTCCGCGTCCGAGCAGAAGCGGATAGCCCGGGCAAGATCAGATACGCGGTACGCTCCGGTCTTGAGGGAGACGAACTTGGCGCCCGCGCTGCGGTAATGCTTCACCGCCTTCACAAACCCCTCGTGTTCGACCATGCCGAGCCGTGAGTGCCGCTCGAACTCCTTGAACTCCTCCTCGGCGAAGGCCTTTTTTACCGACTTGTCATCGGGATCGGGCAGCACGATATAGCCCCGTTTCTTGAGCTCCTCGGCGCGGTCCATGGACCTGAGTTTCACTTCGCCGCCGATGTTCTTGGCGCCCTGCCCCCACTTGAGCTCGATGCAGTTCACGCCGAGCTTTTCAATGGCGTACTCCGCGGAGCGGAGCCGCGTGTCCTCGACGTTTTGCTGCAGGATGATCTCGCCCGCCCCGTTGTGCCATTCCTTGAAGCACTTCACCCGCCGCTCAAGCTCTGGCGAATGCGCAACCTTGCCGTTTTTGAACTGCGCTTGGGGATCCATGCCCACCACGTTCTCTCCGATCACGACCATGATTCCCGAGATGGCAGCGCCGATCGCAAGCCCTTCCCAGTTGTCCTTGGCAATGTCCGTGGAGCCGAGAGCGCCGGTGAAGATCGGGACTTCAAGCTTGACCTTATGCTTATGGCCAAGCTCGGCCTTCGTGGATACCGCGGGGAAGACCGCCTTGTCCGAGTCCGCTGCCACGCCGAAGGCGCCGACACATGTGCCCTGAATGTTCAAATGGGCATAATCGACGGGATACTGCTTCGTCGCTCCGGCGGTCACCTTTCCAAATGGCATCGGATAGATGACCTCTCTTCCGCGGTAGGAAGACTTGCCTACCTCGCATGGTCCGGGGCATCCGTCAAGACAGACCGAACAGATCCCTGACTGGGGTGCTACATCCGGTACCCTGTTCCTTGTTCCTGTTGCTGAACTTGCATTCGCCTGGCCTGGGCCCATAATAGATATCCCCCTAAGTTACGAGATGGTGATGCATTGACACCGCATGTTTTCCCATAGACCGACTTGCCAAAGGCAAGGTCACCGGCGGTCTGCCGGTGACCTTGCCGTCATATTTTTTCTTACTCCTGAGTCACGAAACAGGCCATCAGGAGTTGATGATTTTCATCGCCTCGTCACGATAGGAATCCATAAGATAGGGGATTCCCGTGACCTTAGCGCATTCCTCGGTGAGGGACATCAGCTCATTCCTCGTGATCGATTCGATGTTGAAGCACCGGGCGCCCGCCATCAACTGCTGCAATCCGACCTTGATCTTCTGGGAATAGCTGTAAATGCCGATTGCGCCAAGTGGGATGTTCTCGATCTCCTTGTTCCCGACCAGCTTCTTCACATCTTCGTAGTTCACGAATATTTCGTCGACCGTGCTGCCGAACTCGCTCACGGTCTTCGGGAGATCATTATCCCTGATCCACTGCGCGATGTTCTTGCCGACCATTCCGGGGATCATCAGCGCACGGCCCATGCAAATTGCCTTGACAAAGGGCGCCCCCATGGCCAGCGCCTTGAACACGCCATCCTCGCTGCTGAATCCGCCGGCAAAAGCAATGTCCGGAACGCGCTCGCCCTTGTCGGAAAGCTTCTTGGCGAACTCATAGGCCGCGGCATGCAGATAGAGAGACGGCATGCCCCACTCCTCCATCATGCGCCAGGGGCTCATCCCGGTGCCTCCCGGAGCGCCATCAATCGTCAGGAGATCGATCTTGGCCTTTGAACTCCATTTGATTGCCATGGCAAGCTCGCGCAGTCCATAGGCTCCGGTCTTCAGGGTGATCCGCTTGAACCCCAGTTTCCGCAACCTGTTGACCTCGGCGTAGAACTCCTGTTCACCGATGAAGCCGAGACGGCTGTGGCGCTCGAATTCCTTGATCGCCCTTTCCTTGAAAGCGGTCTCGACGACGGGATCTGACGGGTCCGGCGTGACGATGTAGCCGCGCTTCTGCAGTTCCAGCGCACGCTCGATCGAGCTCACTTTGATCTCGCCGCCGATGCACTTGGCGCCTTGGCCCCATTTCAGTTCAATGGTCTCAAGCTTGTGTTTATGGATGATGTACTCAGCGACGCCCAATCGGGTGTCCTCGACGTTCATCTGCACGAGAATCTCGCCGTGCCCCTGATGGTATCTCTTGTACGTCTCGATCCTGCGGTCCATGTCCGGGGCTTTCTTGACCTTCTTGCTGCTGCTCAGCTCAAGCTCGGGATCGATTCCGCACACATTCTCGCCGCAGACGATCGTGACCCCCGATATTGCCGCCCCTACGGCGAAGTGCTCCCAGTTCTTGCGGGCGATCTCGGTGGACCCGAGCGCGCCGGTGAAAATCGGCACCTGCATCTTGACCTTTTTGTCCCAACCGTAGCCTGTCTCCGTGTTGACATAGGGGAACCGCGCCGTGTCCGGATCGCCGACCTGCCCCGCGGGAAGACCCTTGGCTCCCAGCGCATATCCGTGAATATTCAGGTGCGAATAGTCGACAGGATAGTTCTTGTCGCCGCCGGCGGTTATGCTTCCGAACGGTCCCGGGTAGAGAAGCTCCCTCCCCCGGAATGTCGCCTTAAAGACCTCGCAATTCCCTCTGCATCCATCGACACAGCGGGTGCACAGACCGCTCATGGGTGAAACATTCCTCGACCTATTGGCAGTTCTTGTAGCATCGTTCGCATTCGGCTGTTGCAGGTTCATAATTGTCTCCTTTTGACTGTTTTTTCTGACGGTCCTTGCTCCCGTCACTTTGGAGGAAGTCGCTGTTTTTTTCCGCTCAATCCATTTTAGCGTTGCTTAATTTTTCCCCGGTGAATTAATCTATACTTGACCAACAAGACAAAAAAAATCCCCTTCCTCGCACTCAACAGTACGTTAAACACTACCAGAGTACCAGCAACTCAGCATCATCACCTCCTTCGTTTTTCCAGTGCGAGGGGAATGAGTCCTTCAGACGAATTACATCTCCAGCGCTGATCCGCGCCTCCCTGCCCCCGATCGTCACGGAAAGATCGCCTTTCAGAATATAAACCAGCTCCTCCTCCTTATGATAAAAGAAATGCCGATTCATGGCAGCACCCGACGGAATAACCACGATCCGTACCGAATATTTGTCTCCCGAGGCCACGTCATACACCCAGGCAGCATCTT
>JAAXXJ010000026.1 GCA_013334545.1 Nitrospirota bacterium
TTGCCGGGAACCGCTGTCTCGAAGGTCCGCAATGCGGCGGAGAACCGCATGGGTGTTCGCGTCAATGATTCGGATGGCTGCACCGTCGCGCAAGACGCCGGTGCGCATGACCTGTTCGATCAGGTCCGGGTCGATAATATTGCCGTCGCAGCGGATCTCGGGCCGGAGCTCGAACCAGTCGATGTCCGTTCTGCTCGCCGCGTCGATGTGGAACTCCCAGGACGCGGGCCGCACGGGTTGCGCGTCCAGGCGGAGCTCGATGCCGGCGGCGGCGTACCGTTCCGCGAGCAGCGGCAGGTTTTCCAGGAGCATATCCGCCGGGAGGACCATTTCCGAATAGGAGCGCATGGATTCGACGGCGTCCGCTCCGAAGAGCTCATAGGGGATGCGGTACAGGAGCAACTCCTTTTGCTTGTCGGGAATTACGGTCGTCCAGGCACTGTCGTGAAAATGAAGCTGCTCCTCCTCAAGCAGGAATCCCGCCTGGCTGTTCGCCAGGAACGACCTCGCCTCGCGCTTCACGGCATTTTTATAAATATCAGCGTCCATGATCGCGGTGCGAATGATTTTTTCCGACGCGGATTTGCTGGGCTCGTCAGCCAGGGCGAAAAAAGCGCGGCACAGCACCTTCCGGCGTTTCTTCGCGCTCAGTTGCGGGGAAAGGCGTGTCCGAAGATGGTCGAAAAAGGAAAAAGCCCGGTGCGAGGGGCCGAGCGCGTCGGTTCCCAGAAGACACGCCAGTTTCAGCGAAAGAACGCCCGGCGCATCAGGGATCGCAGCGATGTCCGCGCGGTGACGCTGCGCATCGGCCGTGACGGCTGTTTCCTTTCCGTCTATCCTGAGCGACAGGCCGCCCAGCACGTCGTCGCGGCGGAAACGCGCATAACTGTACTGATATCTTCGCATGGCAGCGAGCGGTATCCGGAACGAGTTGGCCGCGTCGCTGATATACTCATCTTCCGGGGAGAAATGGTCCCGCAACGCCATGCGGCGGGTTTCGTTCCAGTGGGTCCATCCTTCCTGGTCGCGGATAATGCCGAGACGCTTTGATTCCGGGTGAAAGGCGAGGGATCGGAGGACGACCACGGCATCCTCGTCCCCGTCGTCCGGTTCGGCCAGCTTGGTGAAGGTCGCCGTGTCGTCCCGGACATCCACGAGGGTCTTTGTCACATATTTGAGCGAAGGCTCATAGGCGACCTGTGTTTCCCCGTCCCCGTCCTTGATGATGATCGGATAGCGATTTTCCCAACGCTCGAGGTACCGGACAAGTGCCGTCTGCTTATGCTCCTGCGCTGCATAGGGGGGCAGCCAGAGCTCGCGAAGCTGTGGAACCGTCCAGAGGAGGTTGCCCGGTATCGCTTCGCCCGCCCGCAGTATTTTCAGGTCGATTTCCGCGTTATTCCCGAACTCGGCACGAACGAAATATTTACTCGGTTTTTCCCTGGTTGTCCGGCTGTTTCCCGGTCTCTCCGGATCGCCGGAGATGCCCGCCAGCAGCATCTCCCGGTAGTCTTCATCGGGCTCTGCCTGCCGGAACAGCTCCGGCTGGAGGAGGTTCCTGACCGTGAGCAGCGTGCAGATCACATGGACGCACATGCGGGTTTCCGAACTCTCTCCGCAGGAAGAGCAGGAAAACGCGGCGTTGCTCTCTTTGTTCACGAACAGGTTGACGGCCGAGATCCGCGTTCCGCGGACTTTCGCGGTGAGGCAAGACCTGCTTGTGTTCCACCCGAAGGAAACGACGCTTTTCCCGTGGTAGAGCCTGAATCCCCGTGCCACATTTTCTTTGGACGCCATGAGGTAGATGCGTCCGGGCGGGAAAGCGCTAAGGGCGTTGAGGATCGTCTGTTGACGCTGGTCGGTCGTGGGTGTCATGGCGGTTTCGTTTGCGAACGGAATACTATACCACGACGTGCATCTGTTTGCCACACGGCGTGGGACACAGGCAAAGATATAAAAACAATTAGTTAAACCTCCATCTGGAAAAGAAGATGTCCCGGACTTTGATGATATCCTTTGTCAGGCGATCCTCCATCTCCGTTGCCTGTTGACAGCATCCTTGCAATGCCTTATCGTGTAGACTGATCATGAAGGCAATTAAAGACAACGCAATGCCGGCACGTACGCTCTCGAAGAAAGCTACAATTAATTTTCGATCAAAAACATGCGCCTCCCCCGTCTCCTCCTCCCAGATCCGCTCTTTCCGCAAAAAGGTCTACGACTATTACGACAACCAGGGCCGTGACCTGCCGTGGCGGAAGCGCGTCACGCCCTACCGCGTCCTTGTCTCCGAGATCATGCTGCAGCAGACGCAGGTGGACCGTGTTATCGAGAAGTACAAGGAGTTCCTCAGCGCATTCCCTGACGTCAAGACGCTCGCGAAAGCGCCGCTCCCGAAGCTACTCAAGATTTGGTCCGGTATGGGCTACAACCGCCGGGCGCTGTCGCTGAGGAAGCTGGCGCAGGTCGTTGTTGCGGAGCACAAGGGTAGGCTAACCTCCGACCCGGACATCCTCGTGACGCTGCCGGGCATCGGGAAGTACACTGCCGGCGCTGTCGCGGCCTTCGCTTTCAACAAGCCGGTCATCTTCATGGACACGAACATCCGCCGCGTGTTCATCCACGAGTTCTTCCGGGATAGGCAGCACATCCACGACGACGAGCTGGTTCCCCTGGTGCGGCTGACCCTCGACACGAAGAACCCGCGGAAATGGTACAATGCTCTCATGGACTATGGCGCTGTGCTCAAGAAGGAACATGGCAACCCGAACAAGCGGAGCGTTCACTATACCCGCCAGAGCCCGTTCGAGAACTCGAACCGCCAGGTGCGGGGCAGGATCATAAAGGCCCTGGTCGCCGGGGCGCCGCTCACAGAGGCCCGGATCGTGACGGAAACAGGCATGGCTGCGGGGCGGGTGAGGAAGAACCTGGACCAGCTAGCGCGGGAAGGGTTCATTGTGAAGAAGGAAGACCGGTATCTCATCGAATGACATATAAACCGCTTGCACCCGACTATGTACAGTTTTCGCCGACGCTGCGCTGCGACCGGCGCTGTGACTTCTGTTTCAACGGGCCGCTGCCCGGGGGAGAGGACATGCCGCTCGCTTCCTTCCGGCGGATGATCGACCGGATCACCGGCGCAGGCGTGCAGGTACTTGATATCATCGGCGGCGAGCCGACGCTGCACCGTGAGCTCCTGCCGATGATCGAGCATGCCTGCGGCAGGGGCATGAGGGTCAACATCAGCTCGAACGGGAGGGACCCGGACCAGCTTGCTGAGATCATGCGGCGGTTCGCGAGGGCCACGGTCGGGGTTTCGGTGAACGATCATGCGACGCTGCAGGCCCTCGAGCGATTCCTCCGGAAGCACCGCCCGGTCGTCAAGACCGTGTTCAGCACAGCCGTTGATCACGGGCTGATCGAACGGGTCCTCGCGCTGGCGCCGCGGCGCTACTACCTCCTGTACCGCGATGCGCTCGGTCCCGGAGAGCTCGACGGATCCCTTCCTTTTGACCGGTTCCTCGAGGAGGTTGGCACGCGGTATGGCTCCCGGGCGGGCGTGGTCTTCTGCTCAGGGTTCGTTCCCGATCTCGATCAGTATCCCCAGCTCCGGGCTGCCCGCTGCCCCGGGGGGACGACGAAGCTCGGCATTCTCCCTGACGGCTCGGTCTATCCCTGCAATCTCTTTTTTGGAAAAGAGGAATATCGGCTCGGGAACATCCTGTCCGATCCCTTCGATGCGATCTGGCGCCATCCTGCGCTCGCTTTCTTCAGGACCTTCACGGGGAACAGATGCCCCCGGACCTCCTGCGCGCTCCATCATCAATGCCACGGCGGCTGCCCCGCGCACGGCCATGCGCACACCGGCAAGCGATCGGCGCCCGAGCCGCGTTGCGTGCCGGGCTGATGACGGTTCTGCTATAATTGCCCTGAGCAGGACGAAGGGGAGCGAAGAGTGTATCAACCGCTGGCGGTTTCACCTCACACGGTTACTATCAAAAATTATGATCACGGCCAAAACGGCGATAGTCCGTGACGGGCTGTTGCCGAAATCACCGTTCGCCCTTCGACAAGCTCAGGGCGAACGGTATGCCGATTGAAAGCATCAGCTTTTTCCGTTCGTGCTGAGCCTGTCGAAGCATAAAATCAATTCGGGCAACAGCCCGGTGAGTCCCGGCGATGTCGGGACCCGTGGTTTAGAATATCGTTTTCTTAGCCTAGGAGGTTCTCATGGTCACTGCACTGGTTCTCCTGAATGTCTCGCGCGACCGGGTCAATGAGGTCGCCGAGGAGCTTGCCGAGATGAAGGGGATCTCCGAGGTCTATTCCGTAGCCGGGAGGTACGACCTGGCGGTCGTCATCCGCGCCCGGGACAACGACCAGCTTGCCGACCTGGTGACCCTTCACATGCTCAAGGTGAAAGGGATCCTCGCCTCCGAGACCCTGATCGCCTTCCGCGTGCATTCCCGCCACGACCTCGAGGGGATGTTCTCGATCGGGATGTAAGGACGGACACGGGGACGCGGGGATACGGCGACACGGGGACGGGGAGACGCGGAGACAGATAGACAGGCCACCCTTCTTACCTTCCTAACTTCCTGCCATCCTGCTTCACCTCCGCGTTCTCTGCGGTTAAGCCAGAGCTTGAAGTCCTCCGTGCCTCCGTGGCGTACGTCCGGCTTCTCTTTTTCGCAGCAAAATCCCGTTGTACAAGCCCGAAAAATAGTATAAAATACACGAACTTTTCTGCACCTGACCCCTTATTTCCTATTGCAGGAGGATGTGATGCGACAGACCAAGATCGTTCTTTCGGACAAAGAGATCCCCACCAAGTGGTACAACATCATGGCGGACATGCCGAACAAGCCCAAGCCGCCGCTCCATCCCGGGACAAAGCAGCCCGTGGGGCCCGATGACCTGAAGCCCATCTTCCCCATGGACCTGATCCTGCAGGAAGTGAGCACCGACCGGTGGATCGACATCCCCGGGGAAGTGCTGGACATCTACTCGCTCTGGCGGCCTTCGCCGCTGTTCCGAGCACACCGGCTCGAGGCGGCCCTGGGTACGCCGGCGAAGATCTACTACAAATATGAAGGCGTGAGCCCTGCGGGCAGCCACAAGCCCAATACCTCGATCCCCCAAGCCTTCTATAATAAAAAGGCGGGCATCAAGCGCATAGCAACCGAGACCGGCGCGGGCCAGTGGGGCTCGTCCATGGCCTTGGCGGGGAAGATGTTCGGGCTCGACGTCACAGTGTACATGGTGAAGGTGAGCTTCGGCCAGAAGCCCTACCGCAGGATCATGATGGAGACCTGGGGGGCAACGGTCCACGCCAGCCCGTCGAAGTTGACGAATTCGGGCAGGAAGGTCCTGGAGATTGACCCGAACAGCCAGGGAAGCCTCGGCATCGCCATCTCCGAGGCCGTTGAGGATGCGGCCACGCACAACGACACGAACTACGCACTCGGCTCAGTGCTGAACCATGTGTGTCTGCACCAGACCGTCATCGGCCAGGAGGCGAAGAAGCAGCTCGAGATCGCCGGAGACTATCCGGACGTGGTGATCGCCTGCTGCGGCGGCGGCAGCAACTTTGCCGGCCTTGCCTTCCCATTCCTGCACGACAAGTTCGGCGGCAAGCAGGTGCGTGCCATCGCCGTGGAGCCGGCGTCCTGTCCCACGCTCACGAAGGGAGAGTTCCGCTATGATTTCGGCGATGTTGCCGGCCTCACGCCGCTCATGACCATGTACACCCTGGGCCATGACTTCATGCCGCCGGGCATCCACGCGGGCGGCCTCCGGTACCATGGTGATTCGCCGATCGTGTCCCAGCTCTACCACGACAAGATCATCGAGGCCCGGGCGTACAACCAGGTCCCGGTGTTCGAGGCCGCACTGCAGTTCGCCAACACCGAGGGCATCATCCCGGCCCCCGAGAGCGCCCACGCCATCCGGGGCGCCATTGACGAGGCGATCCAGGCGAAGGAGGAAGGGAAGAAGAAGACCATCCTCTTCAACCTGTCCGGCCACGGCTACCTTGATCTCCAGGCCTATGCCGATTTCCACGACGGCAAGCTCAGGGACTTCGAGTACCCAGCGGAAGAGATCAAGAAGTCACTCGCCAGGCTCCCCAAGATATAACAAGATTCGTAGCGGGAAACAAAACGGGGGAGCCGGTTCACCGGCTCCCCCGTTTTGTTTCTGCTGCATGTTGATACCACGTTACCCTGACGGCCGATGCTTGAGCGATTCCAAGGCGTTCTCGGCAATCAGCAGGTAACCCTCGGCCTCCTTGACGATCCCGCTCGTCACTAGGACCTTCATGCATTTCGAAACGGCCTCGCGGGACGATCCTATAACGCTGGCAAGCTCCTTGTGGGTCCGCCTGGCGCCCTTGAGGAACCCCCTGGCGCCCTTGTCCTCGCGGCTCGATCCTTCGAGCAGGGCGCGGATCAGCCGTTCGCCAACCTCCTGGAACGCCAGTGACTCGATCTTCTCGTCAGCTTTCCGCAGCCGTCCGACCATGGTGGTCATGAGCGCGATGGCTATCTTGGGATCCTTGGTGACCAGTTCCAGGAACACGGGCTGGCTCAGGACCGAAAGCTCCGAGTCGGTGTCCGCGACGATCGTTGCGGACCTGCCTTGCCCGTCCAGCAGGCTCAGTTCGCCGAAGAACGCGCCTGCCTCGAAGCGGGCCAAGACGATCTCGTCGCCGTCATCGTCCAAAAGCACCGCCTTGAGGGCCCCGCTGTCCACGATGTAGAGGTCCGTGCTCATGTCCGTCTTGTGAAAGATGACCTCGCCCTTCTTGAAATGGACCTTTTTACACCGCGATGCGATCTCCTTGAGCTGGGCGTCCTTGAGGTGGGCAAAAAGGGGTATCTCTTTCAGATAGTTGATCAGCATAGATCCCCGGGGGTGTGCGGTATCCGGTTCCGGGTGCCCCCCGCGCTCCTTTCGACGGGACTTGAATGGCTGGCATGCACTATACCATAGAGCGCTTTTGAAATAAATATCAGCTAAATATCAGCTTGACACGGGGCGTCGAAATCATTATTATTGTAAACGTCCGCTGAATATGCGGATAAATAAACATGAAAGGTTGAGGTAACAGAAATGGCAGAAGGTGTGGTGAAGTGGTTCAATGACAGCAAGGGTTTTGGTTTTCTGAAGCAGGAGAACGGCGAAGATGTGTTCGTGCATTTTTCCGCGATCCAGACGGAGGGTTTCAAGTCGCTCAAGGAAGGCGAGCGCGTGTCTTTTGACATCGTGCAGGGCCCCAAGGGCCTGCAGGCTGCCAACGTCCAGAAAATCTAATAAAAAATTCAGCGACAACCATCCTGAGCCCCGGAGCGATCCGGGGCTTTTTTGTTTCCCGCCAATCGATCGATTAACCTCAGCATGACCATCGTCACCCCAGGTCCCGATAGTATCGGGACACGCAGATCAAGGCAAAACAACAGGCTACCCAGGAACCCTTTGCTCCTCCTGGGAATTCCCGCCTCTATCGGTGTTCATCGGTTGTTCCACGAATTGCTCCTGTTGCCCGGTGACTGCCCGATGGCAGCCTGTGGTACGCCGCGCTGATCAGGGCATGCGCCTTGGTGGCCAGGTCCTTTCTCGAATGATGCTGGTGCGTCGAGATGGGCCGCAACACGATGCATTCCACCTCGATGGTCTTGAGCTTGAGCAGCCGCGGCAGGTGCTCGAAGAAGGTCGTCCCTCCGTAGTAATAAACCTGGTCCCGGTTATGAGTTCCCACCGGGCGGCCATTGACCATGGTGTAACGGATGCAGACCGGGAGGAGGCTCGAGCCCGAGCTGATGGCCGCGGAAATGAGCGAGTTCTTGAAGGGCCTCACGGTATCTCCGTCCGAGGTCGTTCCTTCCGGGAACAGGGCGACTGAGGTGCCCTCGGCAAGCACCTGCTCGATCTCACTGATCTCTTGCTTGAGCCCCGCCGGACTCCGCCGCTCCACGAAGATGCTGCCGCCGAGCCATGCGAGCATGCCGAGCGGGAAGGTGTGCTTCAGCTCCACCGAGGTGATGAACACCGACGGCATGAGGGCCCCGACAATGAGGATATCGGTATAGGAAAGATGGTTCGCGATGATGAGATAGTTCACCGCGCGAGGGCGGATACCTTTTCGTTTCTGAAGGCGGGAGAACATGCGGATGCCCAGCACGTGGAGGCCGAGGCGCGCGAAGAACATGACGTTCCTGGTGAGGCGCGCCCGCTTTCGCACTCGCCCTGCGGGCAGAGCCATGATGCTCAGCGCAATCAGCGAATACAGGAGAAGGAACAGGAAAATCATGATCGATTTAAGAACGATTCGCATGAGCATGAGAGAGCGCTTATGCCAGGGATCCGGAGGCGAGCTCGTTCCCCGCAGCGTGCTTCGGGTTTTTGAACGGATCACGTTCACGGCTTGATCTGTTCGACAAATCTCCCCTTGTATTGAGCATGACCAGCACATTGCTCAAATACGAACTGGCAGATCTTCGTGCCGGGATATAACGCCAAGGGTCCATGCCCGAGATTGACTATTTCCAGGACCTGATGATTCGAAATGCCGGGATGCATGAAACCCGCGGTAACATGAACAGCAAGGCCAAAACGCGCAAATCTGCTCCTGCCTTCTAGCCGGCCCGATATATTATCGGCAAGGGTGATCTTTTCCTTCGTGATCCCCAGGATCATCTCGCCCGGTTTTATCACGACATAGCCGCCATCCTCAACATGAACGCTTTTGGTTATATCTTCGAACCGGGAGTCATTCTTGATGTGATAGACTTTTGATTGTTTTTTGAAGACCCGGAAATCATTGCCGAGCGTAAGATCGATCGAACCGGGTCCGATCTGTGATCTATCGAGCGGTTCGACAGCGATCGATCCATTTTCTAAGGCTTGCACAATCTCTTTTCCTATCAAGATACTCATGGTCGTTGAACCTCAAGGTTCTGTTCTGAATTTTGTGACGCCGCAGGACGAATCCGCAACAATCTGTGGAACATCTTCTGTTTTTCATTATGAAGTAAAAAATAGCGTTTTTCAATGAGAAACTCTTCTCCGAGGCGCAAGCGGTCCTTGTGTGTCATGGCTGCATTCCTTTACATCCTCCGTAACGAGCGCTATACTTTAAGTGTAAGGAGTTTATTCCCGTTCAACGGGCGCGTTTGCGTAGTGCAACTAATTGGTCCCTGCACGGAGGCGCAAATCCATGATGATCGAGTTCAGCATTGTTCCCCTGGGGAAGGGTGCGAGCGTGAGCGCAGTTATCGCGAGAGTACTGAAGATCGTCCTGGCCAGCGGTGTGAAGTATAAAGCAAATCCCATGGGAACGGTAATTGAAGGAGAATGGGACGAGCTGATGGGCCTGGTCAAGAAATGTCATGACGAGGCCCTGAAAGACGCGGACCGGGTCGTGACGACCATCAAGATTGACGATTACAAGGGTAAGGGGGACCGCCTTGAAAAGAAATTGGAATCGGTCGAGCAGAAGCTTGGGCAGAAGCTTAATCGCTGAAGGGAGGTGGCAGCCATGCCGAAGATAAAGGATGATGCATTAGAGCGCGTAAGGATCCTGGAAAAGGCTGTCGCGAACCTCGGCGATACACTCAAGAAGCGGGATTGTGAGTACGCTGAGGAACTTCACGACATTCTTACGGAGCTCAAGGCATTGAAGTTGTTCCTTTCGAGGAATGTGCCGGAGTTCAAGAAAGAATTCCCCGAGATCCAACGCAAGGTCAGGTGACCGAGCACCGAAGGGTTGTTGTGAGCATCGCGAGCAGCAAGGAGGCAGACTATGAAGACACCCGCAGGAAAAGGAAAGAAGTACGGTACCAGCTACAAGAAGAAGATCGTGACCACCGATACATACATTACGAAGGGCGGACAGGGCGCTGCCGTCTGCGAGGGCTGCCAGGCTGTGTATCGGAATAAGCGTTGGTATGTAGGCCCCGAGAGCGTCACGGCCGGTACGACAGCGATAAAGGTAGTCTGTCCCGCGTGCCTCAAGATCCGGGACAATTTTCCGGGCGGTATCGTTACCTTGGCGGGCGGTTATGTGCTGCCGCATAAACGGGAGCTTATCAAGCTTGTCAAGAATGAAGAGGACCGGGCCCGCGGCTTCAATCCCCTGGAACGGGTGATGTCAATCAAGGAGAACGGTCATGGGAGCATCATCATCAACACGACGAACGAGAAGCTCGCTCAGCGTCTCGGCAGGGCAATCAAGAAAGCATTCCACGGGGACGTGAAGTACCACTGGTCCCACGACAACAAACTGGTGCGAGTGGACTGGGCGCGGGAAGAGGGTTAGCGGCGGCAGGAGACGCGGAGATACAAGGCTGGGAGAACAAAGATAAGGCGGAGATCAGTGGTCTCCGCTCTTGTTATGCACGAACAGAACGGGGGTCGCGACTCAAACCCGATAAGTTTTAACACTAACCTGAGGTTCGAAGATTCCCTGCAGCTTGCTTGCAGGGTGTTCAATAGCTATCTTTTCATTCAAGATATAAGCAGAGAGGGTATCAGGTTTTATCCGCGTAGACCTGCGGCCCATAACCGATTCCCGTCTACTCCTCCTTTTTCAATGAGGCCAGGTACTCTTCCCATTCCGTGGGGAGGAGGTATTTTTTCTTGGTGTTGCATTCCTTGCAGGCGGGGACCACGTTTCCCGCGATCGACCTGCCTCCGCGCACGATCGGGATGAGGTGGTCCATGGTGAGCTCATCAGCCTTGAACTTGCCGCCGCAATAGTAGCAGGTACCGCTTGAGCGCTTCCGCTTCCACCACTGGGAATTTCGGAGTTCCCGGGCGCGTGCTTTTTCCTTCTTTACCTGTTCTTCGTCTACGGAAATGAAATGATCAGCCATGATGAAAACAGAAGCGAGGGGGTCAGGAAGTTAAAATGCTTCTGCATAATACCCCGGTCTTTTCTTTCCTGCTGGACAATACTACCCATTTCCAGTCACCTTGTCACGAATAAAATTGGCGATGGTCCGAAAAGCTGTCCCACCCCGTAACTTCTCAAAATATAAATAATTTTCTTGACATAGTACCTGAGGATAGTTATACTTTGCGCAATAGTGGTACAAAGTGGGGAAGGGTGGAGAGGGTGCGCTGAATGTTCCGCGGCAGCTTTGAGCATAGCGTCGATTCCAAGGGAAGGGTGAGCGTCCCATCGCGTTTCCGCGACATCCTCGCGGAGCGATATGAAGGCAAGCTGGTGCTCACCATGGACTTCGACAAATGTATCATGGCCTACCCCCTCGAGGAATGGGAGCGCGTCGAGGAGAAGATCAAGTCCCTTCCCCAGTCGCAGAAGGAAGTGAAGGACTTCACTCGGTTCGTGTTCTCGAACGCCACGGAGTGCGAGCTCGACAAGCAAGGCCGCATCCTCATCCCGCCGGCGCTCCGCGAGCGTGCAGGCATCAGCAAGGGCGTGATGGTCGTGGGGATCATCAACAAGATGGAGATCTGGGACAGGGCGGCCTGGGAAGCGAGGCGTCCCCAGAACGGCGATACGATCGGAGAAGTGCTGTCCACGCTGGGCCTGTAAGCGATGGAGGGAAAGATCAAGATATATCAGATGAATCTCGAAGGAGAGGTCGACGCGGCCAAGATGGCCGAGATCAGCCGTGTCGTCGGCCAGCTGATCAAAGGAGAGATGTACGGTCTGATCCTGAACTTTGAAGCCGTTGAACACGTCAACTTCGCCATCCTTTCCTCCCTGGTTGACGAGAAAAGGAGGCTCCAGTCCTTCGGCGGCGACATCCGGCTTGCCGCACTTTCCGATTATATCAAGAACATCTTCAAGACCACCGGCGTTCTCGAGGCGTTCCCGGTGTTCGATACCGTTGGACAGGCGGCGAAGAGCTTCGGAGTCGCCCTGAAGGATGTTGCGACGAACCTCCCTCTGGGGCTCTGAAGATGCGTTGCGGAATGCGGATTGCGAATTGTGGATTGTGAGCGCGGATTCTCAAAGCGCGGTGTTCGGTGAGAGGTTCAATCCGCAATTTGAAATGCACAATCCGCAATGGGAACACACCACCGTCCTGCTCCGCGAGGCGGTGGATCTGGTCGCTCCGCGGCCGGGCGGCGTGTATGTCGACGGCACGCTCGGCGGCGGCGGCCATGCGGAAGAGGTCCTGAAGCGCTCGGAACCCGACGGTGTCCTGGTCGGCTTGGACCAGGACAAGGAAGCCGTGGCCCGGAGCCGGGAGCGGCTGGCACGGTACGGCAGGCGGGCGATCATCTGCCAAGAGAATTTCCGCGACCTGAAGCAGGTCCTCGCGGAGTTCAAGATCGAGCGCGTTGACGGCGTCCTGCTGGACCTGGGGCTTTCCTGGTTCCATCTCAGGAGCCCGGAGCGCGGCTTCAGCTTCATGACGGAGGGGCCCCTGGACATGCGGATGGATGCGGGCCGTTCCACCACAGCCGCGGACCTGGTGAACACTCTGTCACGGCACGATCTTGCTCGCATCATCCGTGAGTACGGCGAAGATACCAAGGCATATGCCATAGCGAAGGCCATTGAACGGGCGAGGGACCGGGAGCCGATCACCAGTACCACGCAACTTGCACAGATAGTTTCCGCCGTGTTCCCACCGTACCCTCCCCGGCGGATCCATCCCGCCACGCTGACCTTCCAGGCACTGCGAATTGCCGTGAATGACGAGCTGGGCGCCCTGCGCGACGGGCTGGAACAGGCGGTCAACCTGCTCAAGCCCGGTGGCCGAGTGGCGATCATCTCGTTCCATTCTCTTGAGGACCGTATCGTGAAGCAGGCCTTCGCGGCGCACGCCAAGGGCTGCATCTGTCCTCCCCGATTTCCGGTGTGCCGGTGCGGGAAGAAGCCGGACATGAAGGTCCTGACGAAGCGGCCGGTGACGGCATCGAAGGACGAGATCGCGGCGAACCCGGCGGCCCGAAGCGCGAAGCTCCGGGCCGCGGAGAAGTTACCTGTATGAACGCTCGAACCGGAAATATCGGGTCCTTCCCATTCCCCCGGACCAGGAGCGGCAACCTGCGGCTGGTGCTGCTTTCCGGCTTCGTCGTTCTGGTCCTGATGCTGTACGTTGGCGGCAAGGTGCAGATCATGCGGCTTGGATACCAGATCGACGAGCTGGAGAAACAGAAACGGGACCTGGAACGCATGAACCGCTCGCTCCAGATCGAGGCTTCGAGCCTCTCGGCGCCGGGACGGATCGAGGAGATCGCCATCAACCGGCTTGGCATGGTCAGGCCGTCAAAAGAGAATATCGTGGTCGTGAAACGGAAGACGGTTGATGCCGCGGGGAGTGAGCGGTCTCCCGCGAAATAAGGACGGCCACCGGGTGCAGTGCCGCGGGGCCACCTCAGTTATGAAAAAAATCAATAGTTGTCACGATAACGAGAACGGTTTCGTGCGGATACGCCGAGACTTCAGCATGAGCCCAATCGAATGCTCGCAAAGAAAGGCCGCATTATGAGTTGTCAGTCAAGTCTGGAGAGTTTCTTTGCGTTCTTGGCGGATCTGCGTGCGACATCTTTCGGCATCCGTCTTTTGGTTCCGGATTAAGGCATGGAAAAACGGGGTCGGATAGTGTTCGTTCTCCTGTTGATGGGCGCGGGGTTCGCGGCCGTCGGGCTCCGTCTCGTCCATCTTCAGGTTATCGAGCGCGGGGAGCTGTCGCGCCGAGCCGAGCGGCAGCAGGAGCGTCTCGTGAAGCTGGAGCCCAAGCGGGGAACAATTGTCGACCGCAGGGGGCGCGAGCTCGCGGTGAGCTTGGACGTGGACTCCGTGTACGGCGTGCCGACGGAGGTCGGGAATCCCCGGCCCGTCGCGAAGGAACTCGCCCGCATCCTGCATGAGAACGCGGCCGACCTCGAGAGGCGGCTCGCCAGTGACCGTCGCTTTGTATGGCTTAGCCGCAAGGTGGACCCGGCACGGGCCGACCGCGTGCGCAACCTCGACCTCTCGGCCATTGGCCTCCAGACGGAGTCCCGACGGTTCTATCCTAAGAAGACCCTGGCAGGTACCGTACTTGGTTTCACCAACGTGGACAACAAGGGCATCGAGGGCGTTGAGTTGTGGTACGACTCCACGCTCCGCGGCGTGGACGGCCTGCTGCTTGCGGAGAAGGATGCCCGCGGCCGGACGGTGTTTCCCGGCGGCCACGGATTCCAGTTCCGTCAGCCCCAGGCGGGAAAGGACATCACGCTCACGCTTGACGAGGTCATCCAGCACATCGCCGAGAAGGAGCTCGACAAGGGCCTCGCCGAATCGAAGGCCCGTGGCGGGGTATGCATCGTCATGAACCCGCAGACGGGAGAGGTCCTGGCGCTCTCCGTGCGTTCGACCCTGCGCGGTCGGGGCGCGTTCAATCCCAACGAGCCGAGGCAGTACCGGCCCGAGGAGTGGCGGAACCGGGCAGTGACCGATGCATTCGAGCCGGGCTCCATCTTCAAAATGGTGACGGCGGCTGCGGCCCTCGAGGAGAAAGTGGTCCATCCGCAGGAGCGGATCGACTGCAGCGCCGGAAGCATCCAGGTGGCAGACCGGGTGATCAAGGACGCGCACAAGAACGGCGTGCTCACGTTCAGCGACGTCATCGCCGAGTCGAGCAATGTGGGGACCATCAAGGTCGCCCTGCGGCTCGGCAAGGCCCGCTTCGCGAAGTACCTTTCGGCATTCGGGTTCGGCAGGAAGACCGGCGTGGACCTTCCCGGCGAGATCGCCGGGCTCGTCAAGGACCACCGCCTGTGGTCCGGCGTTTCGCTCGGCTCCATATCCATCGGACAGGAGATCGGCGTTACACCCATCCAGATGGCAGCGGCCTATAGTGCCATAGCCAACGGAGGCACCCTCATGAAGCCCTATCTCGTGTCCGAGATCAGGGACTCGAAGGACAAGGAGGGCAGGGAGCTGGTGACCTTCGGACCGGTTGCCGTGGGACGTGCGGTGTCCGAAGAAACGAGCAGGACGGTCCGGCAGATCCTGCAGAAGGCGGTCGAAGAAGGGACCGGACAGAAGGCAAAGCCCGCGGGCTACAGCGCAGCAGGCAAGACAGGTACGGCGCAGAAGATCGACCAGCGCACGGGCCAGTATTCGAAAGAGGATTATGTAAGCTCCTTCGTCGGCTTCACGCCGGCGGCGGCGCCGAGGCTGGTCATCGTGGTGATGGTCGACAGCCCAGTGGGCGTCACCTGGGGAGGCAGCGTCGCGGCTCCGGTCTTCAAGGCCGTTGCGGAGCAGAGCCTGGCCTACCTGCAGGTGCGGCCGGATGATCTGGGGGGCAGGATGCTCCTGGTGTCGCAATGAAGCTGGGCGAGCTCGTGTCCGCGCTGAACGGGTCCATAGAACTACCGGGACCATGGCGCAAGCGTGAGGTGACCGACCTTGTGCAGGATTCACGGAAGGCGTCACCCGGTGCAGTCTTTGTGGCCGTGCGAGGATTTCACTCGGACGGCCATCAGTTTATTCCGCAGGCGGTCCGACAGGGTGCGGCGGCTGTCGTAGCAGAGGAAAACGTCCGGATCGAAGCGCTTCCGGACACACCGATCATCCGCGTGCCGGACTCCCGGCGGGCGCTGGCGCGGCTCGCGGCGCGGTTCTACGAGTATCCTTCACGCCGCCTCGCCCTCGCCGGCATCACCGGGACGAACGGCAAGACCACGACGAGCTATCTGGTGCGATCGATCATCGAGGCCGCAGGCCATACCGCGGGGTTGATCGGCACCATCGACTACCGTATCGGCAAGACGGTCTACCCGGCGCCGAACACCACGCCGGAGGCGCTTGAATTGCAAAGGCTGCTGGCCGAGATGGCCGGGGGCGGTGTGGGCTATTGCATTATGGAGGTCTCGTCCCATGCACTCGCCCTGGGAAGGACCGACGGCTGCGAGTTCCGGGCTGCGGCGTTCACGAACCTGACGCAGGACCACCTGGATTTTCATGAGACCATGGAGGCCTACTTCCAGGCCAAGCTCCGGCTGTTCTCCGGGCTCGCACCCGACGCCGTAGCAATCGTGAACAAGGACGATGCGCGGGCCGGCGACATCATCGCGAATACCCATGCGCGGGTCGTCACCTTCGGGCTTTCGCAACGGGCCGACATAAGGCCAGCCGGCCCTGTCGACCAGGGGCTGGGCGGCCTGGCCTTTACCGCGTCCACACCGGCAGGCACCATCAATATCGAATCACCGCTCGTGGGGAGGCACAACATCTATAATATCCTGACGGCGGTCGGCATGGGGCTTGCGCTGGACTTTCCCCGCGACGCCGTCGCCGCGGGCATCAGCACCATGAAGGCCGTCCCCGGCCGCATGGAGAAGGTGGATGCCGGGCAGCCCTTCGGGGTGCTCGTCGACTACGCCCACACCGAGGACGCACTCCTCCGGCTCCTCGAGGCGGTGCGCGAGGTCGCGGTGAAGCGGGTGATCACGGTCTTCGGGTGCGGCGGCGACCGCGACCGCACCAAAAGGCCGAAGATGGGCGCAGCGGCAGTGCGGGGCAGCGACATCGTCATCGTGACGTCCGACAATCCGAGGACCGAGGCCGCGCAGGCCATCATCGCCGAGATCGAGACGGGCATGGATAGCGGGCGCAAGGTGTTGGGCCTCGGTGAGATCACGGCGCAGGGCGGGCCGACACCGTACCTGGTCATTCCCGATCGCGCGGAGGCCATCGACACCGCGGTTTCCCTCGCGGAGCCCGGCGACATCGTGGTGATTGCCGGGAAGGGCCACGAAGATTATCAGATCATCGGCTCGACGAAGCACCATTTCGACGATCGGGAGCGGGCGCGGTTGGCGATAGCAAAACGCAGTGCCAAGAACGGAGCGCGGGTGCGATGAAAGGATGACGTTGTCGCGTGCACGGGACCATGAACGATCAGGATAAGAAAACGCTCGAGAAGCTTCAGAAAAGACTTCAGCAGATGGAGATCAAGGGGATATCCATAGACTCTCGGACGGTCAAGGAAGGCGAGCTCTTCATCGCCATCCGGGGCGAGCGGTATGACGGACACGACTTCGTCCCCGACGCTATCCGGAAGGGCGCTTGGGGGGCGATCGTGGACCGGGGCGCGCTGGAGGTTAAGTCCGCCGACATGAGCGGGCTCAAGAACGTCATTCCCGTTGGGGACACGCTTATCGCCCTCCAGGAGATGTCCCTGATGCACCGGAAAAAGTTCCTCGTGCCCGTCATCGCCGTAACGGGAACGAACGGCAAGACCACGACCAAGGAGATGCTTGCATCCATCCTGCGCCAGCAAGGGCCGGTGCTCAAGAACGAGGGGAACCTGAACAACCACATCGGTGTGCCGCTCACGCTCCTGAAGCTGGAAGCGCGGCACAAGGCCGCCATCATCGAGATGGGCATGAGCGGCTTGGGCGAGATCGAGACGCTGGCGCGGCTCGCCATGCCCACGGTGGGCGTGATCACGAACATCGGGCCGGCACACCTTCAGTTCCTCGGCAGCACGGACTCGGTCGCGCAGGCGAAGGGCGAACTGCTGCAGATGATGCGGTCCGACGGCACCGCGGTGCTGAACGCCGACGACCGGTATTTTTCCACGCTCCGGAGCAAGCATTCCGGCCGCGTCCTCGCTTTCGGCATCGACCGGCAAGCCGACGTGCAGGCAAAGAATATCGGCCAGGAGCGCGACCTGACGGACTTTGCGCTCCACGCCGGGGGGCGTTCGGTCCTTGTCCGGCTGCGGGCCGTGGGCAGGCACAACGTGTACAACGCCCTGGCAGCGGCCGCTGCGGCGCTTGCAATGGGACTTCCGCTCGAAACCGTGAAATTCGGCCTTGAGGAGTTCCGGCCGGTGGCCATGCGCTCCGAGCTGAGGGACATGAACGGCCGGACGGTCCTCGCCGACTACTACAATGCAAACCCGGCCTCGGTCAAGGCCGCCCTCGAGACGCTTGCCTCGCTCAAGGGGGGGAGGCGTGTCATTGCAGTGCTGGGCGACATGCTGGAGCTCGGCAACTCAGCGGTGGAAGCCCACCGCGAGACGGGACGGACCGTGCCAGGTCTGGGCATCGATCTCCTGATTTGCGTGGGGCCGCTCGCCCGGCATATCGCCGAGGGGGCGATCGCGGCGGGCATGGCCCGCAACAGGGTATTCGAGGCTGAAACGACATCGCAGGGCGCATCACTTCTTCTTGAGCACTCGCGGCCGGGCGACACGGTCCTCGTCAAGGGGTCGCGCGGTATGAAGATGGAAAAGGTCCTGGAGGGGTTCTGATGCTTTACCACCTGCTCTATCCGCTGACCAAGACATTCTCCGGTTTCAACGTCTTCAAGTACCTCACGTTCCGCAGCGCCGGCGCGGTGATCACGGCGCTCCTGGTGAGCTTCCTGCTCGCCCCGGGGCTTATCCGGCGGCTTCGTGCGCTGAACGTGGGGCAGCAGGTGCGCGACGACGGGCCCCAGACCCATCTGACCAAGCAGGGCACTCCCACCATGGGAGGCCTGATGATGATCGCCGCTATCGCCCTGTCGGTCCTCCTGTGGTCGGACCTGACCAACAAGTACGTGTGGGTCGTGCTCTTTGCGACCCTGTCGTTCGGCGGCATCGGCCTGTGGGACGATTACCTGAAGGTGGTGAAGCGGCGTTCCACGGGGCTCCGGGCCGCGGAAAAGTTCGGGCTCCAGATCGCCGCGTCGCTGGTCATCGGCGTCTTTCTGTATTTCTTCTCCGGCGACCCCGGGGCTGCTCACCTCTCCGTGCCTTTCGTGAAGCGGATGATCATCGACCTCGGCTGGTTCGCGATCCCGTTCACCGCGCTCGTGATCGTGGGGTCGTCCAACGCCGTGAACCTGACGGATGGGCTCGACGGTCTTGCCGCGGGGCTCGTGGGCATCGCGGCCATGGCCAACGCCGTCATCGTGTATGTGGGCGGGAACCGCATCCTTGCGGACTACCTCAAGATCCAGTACATCCCGGGGAGCGGCGAGCTGGTCGTCTTCTGCGGCGCGCTCCTGGGCGCGAGCCTTGGGTTCCTGTGGTACAACGCCCATCCCGCCGAGGTGTTCATGGGCGATGTGGGCTCCCTCTCCCTGGGAGGGGCGCTGGGCGCCCTTGCGGTCGTGACCAAGCACGAACTGATCCTGATCATCACCGGCGGTATCTCCTCGACCTACGCATTCTTCTACAATCTGGCCATCATCAACGCCAGTTACCTGCTGGCCCGGCGGGAAGCATTCTATACGGCGGCCCTCTGCGGGATCGTCTACGGCGCCATCCTCGATTTTCATTACTACGGCAAGTTGACCGGGTTCGGGCTCCAACCCGACCTTGCCGACAGTTTTGGCATAATCTAGATCATCTCTTCCATCTTCACTAACCTGATGGCTTTTTTTCTTACAGCGCTTCTCACTGGTTACCTGGCAGAACGGGTCAGGCGCAGTGAATCCGCCCTCAAGGAGAAAGCTGTCGATTTCGAGGAGTTGGAGCGGCTCAACGCCATTATCGTCTCCACTCTTGACAGTGGT